>NZ_CAXIAK010000112.1:0-9718 GCF_964021665.1 uncultured Acidovorax sp. | reverse complement strand
GAGTTCCATGGTGCTCCTCAATAGCTCAGCGATAACGACGAGGGCAGCGAAGCCCACGTCTGGTGGCTGCAGCGCCCCTGGGGCGCTTGTGCAGTGCCTTATTGCAGCACTGCCTTCGCGCGCACCGTGTAGGACACCCGCGCACGTGGAAGGAGGGCGCCCGCGGCAGTACCACTGGCATGCTCAGGAGTAGAAGAGGCGGTTTGCCACTGCCAATGGAGCCGCCAGAAAAAAGGGCCGAGGTATTGGCCCGGCCCTTGAAAGAGAATTTTGAGAGATCAGGCCGTCACAGGCCCAGTTGCTGCAGCGCGGCCTGCAACCCGGTGAGCCCACCCACGCGCTGGTCGTTGATGAACACCTGCGGCATCTGCCGCACGGCGGGGCCGCACTTGGCGTAGAAGGCCAGGCGTTCGGCTTCATCGTCGATCTTGATTTCTTCGTAGGGCAGTGAGCGCGCCTTCAGCAGGCTCTTGGCCGATTCGCACTGGGGGCAGGCGGACTTGGAATAAACGGTGATCTTGAGGGTCATGGGTGCCAAGTTTAAGCGGCGGCGCGGGCAGGTGCTGGCGGGGCTGCTGATGGCCTGCGCAGGCGGGCTGAGGGGCGTAGCGTGCAGCTTCGTGGTGCCTGCTTTGTTTGGTATACCATTCGGTTTGTTTTGTGACTGATTGGTTTTTATGCCTCCAACCACCCCCATGCTTCGCCGTGCAGTGCTGCTCGCCTCCCTGGGCGCGGCGGTCGTTTTGGCGGGCTGCGCTTCCATGCAGCCGCCCCAAGGTATTGCGGCTGTGTCGCCGTTCGACCTGGCTCGCTACGAGGGCCGCTGGTACGAATTGGCGCGGCTCGACCATTCGTTTGAACGCGGCATGATGGACGTAAGTGCCACCTACCAGCGCCAGAGCGACGGCAGTGTGCGGGTGGTGAACCGGGGTTTTGATGTGGCCAAGAACCAATGGCGCCAGGCCGTGGGCAAGGCCCTGTTCACGGGCGATGCCAACACAGCCTCGCTCAAGGTATCGTTCTTCGGCCCGTTTTATGGCGGCTACCACGTGGCGGCGCTGGATGCCGACTACCAGTGGGCCTTGGTGGTGGGGCCAGACCGCAGTTACTTCTGGATTCTGTCGCGCACCAAGCAACTCGCACCCGCACTGCGCGAGCAGATCGTCGCCCGTGCCAACGCTTTGGGCATCGACGCCCAGGCGCTGATCTGGGTGACCCACGAGCGCACGGACCCGCAGCCATGACCACCACTGCGCAAGCGTTGCCCGTCGCCATCATCGGCGCGGGTTTGGCGGGCTTGTCATGTGCCCAAGCCCTGGTTCAGGGGGGTTATCAGGTGCATGTGTTTGACAAAAGCCGGGGGCCTTCCGGCCGCATGAGCACGCGCCGCGCCGAAGACGCGGCAGGCCCCTGGCAGTGCGACCACGGCGCGCAGTACTTCACTGCACGCGATGCCGCCTTTCGCGCCGAAGTAGCCCGCTGGCAGCAGGCAGACGTGGCCGCGCTGTGGGACGCACGCCTCGCCAGCTTTGACGGCAGCACCTGGTCCACGCCCGAGACGCCGCTGGAACGCTTTGTCGGCGCACCCCGCATGACATCCCCCGCCGCCTGGCTGGTGCAAGGCTTGCAGCAGGCGGGCGAACGTGCCCAAACCCAGTGGCAAACCACGGTGCAGCGGCTGGAACGGCAGGCAGACGGCTGGACCATTACCTCGGCAGAGCATGGCTTGCACGCCCAGCGTTACAGCGCGGTGCTGCTGGCCGTGCCCGCCCCCCAGGCCGTGCCGTTGCTGCAGCCCGTGGCTGCGGCAGGCACTGCGGTAGCCGCCAGTGCCCGCATGCGCGGCAGCTGGGCCGTGATGGTGTGCTGCCCCGCGCCCGTACCGCTGCCGTGGGATGGCGCCTTCATCAACGACGGGCCATTGCGCTGGGTAGCCCGCGACAGCAGCAAGCCGGGCCGCACCGTGCCCCCCGGCACGGAAACCTGGCTGCTGCACGCCAGCCCCGAGTGGAGCGAAGCCCATATCGAAGACAGCGCCGACACTGCGACCACCACCCTGCTCGCCGCATTTGCAACGCTGGGCGGCCCTGCCGCACACCTCGTGCAGGCCACGGCCCACCGCTGGCGCTATGCCGACACCGAACCTGCACTCACCCAAGGCCACTGGTGGGATGCCACTGCCTGCGTGGGCATGTGTGGCGACTGGCTCAACGGCGGCAAGGTGGAAGGCGCGTGGCTCAGCGGCCAATCGCTGGCGCAGCAAGTGCTGCAGGCCCGCTGAACCTGAAGGGCCCGCGATGCGCATGCGCAAAAAACAAGACCTGCCGCAGAAAACCTGTCTGCATTGCGGACTGCCCTTTACCTGGCGCAAGAAGTGGGAAAAGGTGTGGGACGAGGTGAAGTACTGCTCTGACCGCTGCCGCAGCGAACGCAAGCGCACTGGCAACGCCGCAGGAGAGGGCGCCGCATGAGCACCGTGCTGTTCTGGTTCCGCAACGACCTGCGCTTGCACGACCAACCCGCGCTGCGCGCAGCGCTCACCAGCGGTGCTACCCACCTGCTGCCCGTGGTGTGTCTGCCCGCGCCGGATGAACCCACACCCTGGGGCTTTGCCCGTGTGGGTGCGCACCGCCGTGCCTTCACCGCCGCTGCACTGCGCGGGTTGCAAGGGCAGATGAGCACACTGGGCAACCCACTGCTCATCTGCCAGGCCCCGCCCGCCACCGCCTTGCCGCAACTGGCCCAGGCTGTGGGTGCCACCACCGTGGTGTGCGAAGACATTGCCGCCCCCTACGAACAGGCCGAGGTGGCCGCACTGCGCGCCGCTGGCCTGCAGGTGCGCACCGTGTGGCAGAGCAGCCTGCTGCCCCCGTCGCGGATGCCTTGGCCTGTAGACCAGTTGCCCGGCGTGTTCACCAGCTTCCGCCAGAAGGTGGAACGTGCAGGCATCACCCCCGCCGCGCCATTGCTCGTGCCCACGAAGCTGTTGCCGCCACCCGAGGTACCCGTGCCGGTGTTGCAAGCCGTGGGCGCAGAGCAGGGCGCTGCCAGCATCCAGCAACCCACACCGCCCCAGGGCAGCGACACCCGCTCGTCCTTCCCCTACGGAACGCCCGCGTGTGATGGCAGCGAGTCTGCCGCGCTGGCCCACGTGGCCCAGTACCTAGCCCGCCAGCTGCCCCACAGCTACAAGGACACACGCAACGGGCTCACGGGGCTGGATTACTCCAGCAAGTTCTCGCCCTGGCTGGCCACGGGGGCAATCTCGCCGCGCCAGATCTATGCTGAGCTGAAAGATTTCGAGCGCGAGCACGGCGCGAACGACGGCACCTACTGGCTCTGGTTTGAGCTGCTGTGGCGCGACTACTTTCGGCTGCTGCACCTGCAATACGGCGCAGCGCTGTACCGGGCGCGGGGGCTGTCAGAGCTGCCGCCCGCCCCACACAACCCACGCGGTTTTGAGTGCTGGTGCCGGGGCGATACGGGCCAGCCCCTGGTGGACGCCGCCATGCGCGAGCTGGCTGCCACCGGGTATCTGAGCAACCGCCTGCGCCAGGTGGTGGCCAGTTACCTCATCTATGACCTGCGGGGCGACTGGCGTGCGGGCGCGGCATGGTTTGAATCGCAACTGGTGGACTACGACGTGTACAGCAACCAGGCCAACTGGCTCTACATCGCCGGGCGCGGCACCGACCCGCGCGGAGGCCGCCGCTTCAACCCCATCAAGCAGGCGCAAGACCACGATGCCGACGGCAGCTACCGCCGACTGTGGGGCACGGCATGACCACGCAGCAATCCTCCACCCCACAGCGTGCCCACACGCTGCGCCTGCTGCTGGGCGACCAGCTCAACCCTGAGCACTCATGGTTCGCCACGCACGACGAATGCGTGGTCTACGTGCTGATGGAAGTGCGGCAAGAAACGGACTATGTGCTGCACCACGCGCAAAAAATCCTCGCCATCTTTGCCGCCATGCGCGACCTGGCCCGCCACTTGCGCGAAGCCGGGCACCGCGTGCGCTACGTGGCGATTGACGACCCCAGCAACCGCCAGTCGATGCCTGACAACCTGGCCGCCCTCATGGCCCACTACGGCGCGCAGACGCTGCAATACCAGCACCCCGACGAATGGCGGCTGGACGAGCAACTGCGCACCTGGGGCCTAGAGCAGCCCTTTGCCGTGCAGGCCGTCAGCAGCGGGCACTTCTACACCACCCGCACCGAAATGGCCGAGGTGTTCCAAGGCCGCAAGCAGTGGCTCATGGAGCACTTCTACCGCCGCATGCGCCAGCGCCACAGCGTGCTGATCGATGAAGCCGGAGAGCCCGAAGGCGGCCAGTGGAACTACGACCACGACAACCGCAAACCCTGGCCCGGCACCCCTGCACTGCCGCCCGACGCCCGCCCCACGCATGACCACAGCGCCCTGTGGGCCACCATCCAGGCCGCAGGCGTGCAAAGCTTTGGCAACCCGCAGGCCCACGCGCTGCGATGGCCGCTGAATCGGGCCGAGGCACTGGCCTGGCTTGACCACTTCATTGCCACCACGTTGCCCGACTTTGGCGCGTATGAAGACGCCATGAGCACCAAGAGCGCGCGGCTCTTTCACTCCCTTCTGTCCTTCGCGCTCAACACCAAAATGCTGCGCCCGCACGAGGTGGTGCAGCGCGCCCAGGCTGCGTACCACGCGGGCACCGCGCCCCTGCCTGCGGTGGAGGGCTTTATCCGCCAGATATTGGGTTGGCGCGAATATGTGCGCGGCATCTATTGGGCCCACATGCCCGGCTACGACGAGCGCAACGCCCTGGGCCACAGCACGCCGCTGCCCGATTGGTTCTGGACGGGCAAGACCCGCATGCGCTGCATGCAGCACGCCGTGGGCCGGTCGCTGGAGCAGGCCTATGCCCACCACATCCAGCGCCTCATGGTCATCGGCAACTTTGCGCTGCTGGCGGGGCTCGACCCTGCTGCCGTGCACCGCTGGTACCTGGGTGTGTACATCGACGCCTTTGAATGGGTGGAAGTGCCCAACACCTTGGGCATGAGCCAGTTTGCCGACGGCGGCCTGCTGGCCACCAAACCCTACGTGAGCAGCGCCGCCTACATCGACCGCATGAGCGACTACTGCAGCGGCTGCCACTACGACAAAAAGCAAAAGGTGGGTGAGCGCGCCTGCCCGTACAACGCGCTGTACTGGGACTTTTTTGCGCGCAACGAAGGCACGCTGGGCAACAACTTTCGTCTCGGCATGGTGTACCGCCAGTTGCAAAAGATGCAGGGCCCGCAACTCGATGCGTTGCGTGAGCATGCGGCCAGCTTGCGCACGCGGCTGGATGCGCTGTAGCCCGTTTGCCTCACCATCTCAAGACCCCTCACCGCAGGACTGCGCCATGTCTCAAGCTCAACCCGCCGCAAGCCCGTTCACCTCTTTGCAGTCATTGCCCGACGGCTACCGCGCCCTCGTCATCGGCGCCACCGGCGCCATCGGCAGCGCCTTCCTTGCCCACCTGCAATCCGACCCACGCTGCGCCCTGGCTGTTGGCCTGGGCCGCCACACTCAACCAGCGGTCGATCTGGACGACGAGGCGACCATCGCCGCCGCCGCGCAGCAACTCAAGGCCCAGGGGCCGTGGCATTGCATCATCCACGCCGCGGGCATGCTGCACGGCCCCCACGGCATGCCTGAAAAGCGCCTGGGCCAGTTGAACTACGCACAGATGGAAGCTACCTTCCGCACCAACACCTTCGGCCCCGCGCTGGTGCTGGCCCATTTCGCACCGCTGCTGCCCAAGCAGGGGCGCGGTCTGCTGGCCGTGCTGTCGGCCAAGGTGGGCAGCATTGGCGACAACCGCCTGGGCGGCTGGTACAGCTACCGCGCCAGCAAGGCCGCGCTCAACATGCTGGTCAAAACGGCGTCCATCGAAGTGGCCCGCACCCACCCGCAGGCCGTGCTGGTGGCGCTGCACCCAGGCACCGTCAACTCGGCGCTGTCGGCTCCGTTCAACGGGGCAGAAATTGGACGACCAGCCGCCGATGCGGCGGGGGGCATGCTGCGGGTGCTCGACGGGCTGCCAGCGGAGCAAACCGGCAGCTTTCACGCCTACAGCGGCGAGCCACTGCCGTGGTGAGTAATGCAGCCGTTTGCTATCTTTTTGATATGGCCGGCGCGCTCCCATCAAGCGCTGGCGGCCGATTTGCCCTGAATGCCCGCGCCAGTGGGTTCGGTCAAATGGGCGGGTAGACGCCGGTGCCGCCCGGCCAGGCGGTGAGTACCTCGTAGCCGCTGTCGGTCACGGCCACCATGTGTTCCCACTGGGCAGACAGAGAACGGTCCTGCGTCACCACCGTCCAGCCATCGGCCAGCTCTTTGGTTTCGCGCTGACCTGCGTTGAGCATGGGCTCGATGGTGAAGACCATGCCGGCTTCCAGCCGCAGGCCCTGGCCGCGCCGCCCGTAGTGCAGCACCTGGGGCTCGTCGTGGTACACGGTGCCAATGCCGTGGCCGCAGTATTCGCGCACCACGCTGAACTTCTCGCGGTGCGCTACAGCGGCAATGGCGTGGCCCACATCGCCCAGCGTGGCGCCGGGCTTCACTTCGCGAATGCCTGCGCACAGCGCTTCGTACGTGGTGTGCACCAGCCGCTGTGCCAGCGTGCTGGGCGTGCCCACGCAGAACATGCGGCTGGTGTCGCCGTACCAGCCGTCTTTTTCCACAGCCACGTCAATGTTCACGATGTCGCCCTTTTTCAGCACCTGCTGGGGCGACGGGATGCCGTGGCACACGACATGGTTCACCGAGGTGAGCACCGTCTTGGGGTAACCCAGGTAGCCCACGTTGGCAGGCCGCGCGCCTTGCACGTTGACGATGTGGTCATGGCACAACTGATCCAGCGCCTCGGTGGTCACCCCCGGCACCACATGCGGCTCGATCATGGCCAGCACTTCGGCGGCCAACTGCGCCGCTTGGCGCGCCTTTACCAATTCATCGGCCGAGCGAATCGGCACCCCGCGATGTGCGCGCGCCATCAGTGCTGCTTTCCTGCGCGGGCGGGGGCTGTGGTTGCCACCTTGTCCAGCTCGCCCCGCGCAGCCAGTGCTACGTCCAGGCCACCGGCCAGCTCAGCGCGCACCAGCATCTGACAAATCTCGCGGTGGTCCAGGCCGGGGTACATCTCGGCCAGCATGCCGACACGCATCCAGTGCTCGGCCTGGGAGTTGATGGAACGGCTCAATGCGTTACTGGCCAAGCGCAGGTTCTCGTGCATTTGATCGGAAATTTTGACGATGCCCATGGTCTAAGAAATATGTAAAACGTATGTTAATTGTATATGTTTTGCTTATTTTTGCTGGGGCAATGCAGACTCCGCATGGCAAGGGGGGGATGCCAGGGCTGGGGCATCATTGGCTCCGTGCCCAGGGGCACCCTGAGACATCGGCATGGGCATCAGCGACACATTGAGAATGTGGGCCAAGCGCATCAAGCGCGATGGGGTCACCCTGTGGTTTGCTGGCAAGCACCCCAAGACGCCTTGGTATGCCAAGGCGCTCGGGTTGTTTGTGGAGGCGTATGCGCTGAGCCCGATTGACTTGATCCCTGACTTCATCCCGGTGCTGGGCTATGTGGACGATGTGCTGCTGCCGGGCTTGATCTGGCTGACGTTGCAGCTGTTGCCGCCCGATGTGCTGACCGAGTGCCGTGGCCACGCCGATGCCTGGATGCAGACCCAGGGCGCCAAGCCCCGCAGCATGGCAGGGGCGGTGCTGGTGGTGGCGTTGTGGCTGTTGGTGGGGACCGCTTTGTGGGTGTGGTTGCGGCCCCTGGGTTGAAGGCTAATGTCCACTGATGGTCGCTTGCGGTGATGGGCTGGCTGAAAGGGCGCATGGACAACGCCTTTGGCATCGTCAACCAGCACCTGGTAAACCGGGCCTTCATGGTGGGCGATCAGCCCACCATGGCTGACTTTTCTCGGTGCGGTTACATGTTCTACCCGCTGGAAGAAAGCGGCTACGACGTGGCCGCGAGCTACCCCCACATTCATGCGTGGCTGCAGCGCCTGCGCCAACTGCCCGGATGGGCCAGCCCCTACGACATGCTGCCGGGTGAGCGCATCCTGCCCAAGTGGTAACGGGCTAATCGGCAACTGGGTAGTCCGGCCATAACGTTGCAACGGCAGTGACAGCAAATCTGCCCTGGTCCGGCTTGCTTGCCCACGCCGCTGCAGCACGTAGGCCAGCGCCATAGCCATGGCCTACTGCACAGCGCCCCCGCATCAGGCGGCGATGATGCGCAAGCGACAGCGCGGCCCCATCACTGTGCCAGAATGAAGTGATGAGCACCACCTCCTCCTTCCAGTCCAACGCCGACGGCACCCGTGTCACCACCTACACCTGGGCCGAAACCCCGGGCCAACCGGTGGGCGTCGTCCAAATTTCCCACGGCCTTGCCGAACACGGCGAGCGCTACGACCGCTTTGCCCGTGCCCTCAACGCCGCAGGCTTCATCGTCCACGCTGTGGACCATCGCGGCCACGGGCGCACGGCAGGTGGCAAGCTGGGTGACTTTGGCAGCGCTGGCTTCAGCGGCCTCATTGCCGACGTGGCCCAGTTCGGCGCACTGCTGCGCGCGCAGCATGGGCCGCAGCTTCCGCTCTTTCTGTTCGGCCACTCCATGGGCTCGTTCGCAGCGCAGGCGGCCATCATTGACCATTCATCCACCTGGTCCGGCGTCATCCTGTCAGGCTCCACAGCCCTCGACCTGTTCGCCGCCGCCATGGCCAATGCGCCTGCTGATGCCCCCGCCGGGCTCGCGGCCTTCAACGCAGGCTTTGAGCACCGCACCGGCTACGAATGGCTGTCGCGCGACGCTGCCGAGGTCGATGCCTACGTGGCCGACCCATGGTGCGGCTGGGACGTGCCACCCGACGTGATCCCCTCACTCTTCGCCCCCGCCCCCAGGCTGGCCGACCCCGCGCAACTCGCGTGCATCCGCAGCGACCTGCCCATCCTCATCGCATCCGGCGACGCAGACCCGCTGGCCGCAGGCGGGGTGTTGTTGGAGCAACTGGGGCAGCGGTATCGCGATGCCGGTGTGGCCGATGTGGCGGTCAAGCTGTACCCGGCCGCGCGGCATGAGATCTTGAATGAGACGAATCGGGATGAGGTGACGGGGGATGTTGCGGCGTGGCTGCGGGCGCATACGGGTCTGGCGTAGTCGGTACCCGATCCCTGTGAAATAGGCAGGTTTTGGGCAAGTAACCAGGGGGTAGTGGCTGGCTGCTCCCGGCCCAAAGCAGAAGATCACGTTTGCATCTTGAGCCGCCGGTAAGCAGCGGCGGGCAGCCGTTCGCGGCCTAACCGTCACCGCAGGATGGGAGCATAGTGCGGCCTCGGTACAGTTTGAACCGGAAACGATGTACGTCGTACGAGTTCGGCGTGCGGCGAAGCAAACCGAGGCAATTTATCCATTAAAGATCGTGATGGCGCACAACACTCGGTAGACGCCATCGATTCACAGCTTCGCAAGATCGAAGGGCAGAGCCTTGGGTATAAAGTGGCTCGTTTCTTCGATCTTTTGGGGCGGTGATTTATGCGACCTGCAGTGTCGGATAGTCTGTATAGCCCTTGGCGCCACCTGTGTAGAACGTGTTGGGGTCAGGCGCGTTCAGCGGTGCCTTGGCTCTGATGCGTGCGGGCAGGTCCGGATTAGCCAGGAAGGCGGT
>NZ_CAXIAK010000111.1:0-9817 GCF_964021665.1 uncultured Acidovorax sp. | reverse complement strand
AAGTGCCTGCCAGGGTCCAGAGAGAGTTTTTCATGCAAAGGCTCCTTGAGTGATTCAGTGGATGGAAGGGCTGCGTGCAGAGCCCGCGCCTGCACGATAACCCAGCCCGTGGTGGCTGACGGTGTCCGTGCGTAACGCGCGGGCGGTAGCCCCGAAAAGATCTTGAAAAGGCTCTCAGGCCTCTGTCCCCTGCACGACGCGGGGCGGCGTGTGCCACACACCCGTCACACCGCTGTCAAACGCGGTTCCCACGCTCGCGGTTTTGTTTTTCTTGGGTTGCCCATGTTGATCAAGACCTCTGTTTTCCGCTCCGCAGGCTCCGGCATGCTGGGGCATGTGTCGCGCCGCACTGCCACGCTGGGCGTGGTGGCGCTGGCTGCATCCCTGGCCGCTTGCGGCGGCAGCGATGGCGACAGCAATGCCAACGCCGGTGCCACAGCCACGCTGGCCGTGCTGGAGACGACAGACCTGCACTTCAATGTGCGCAGCTACGACTACTTCAAGCTCGCTGAAGACAAGACCTACGGCTTTGAACGCACCGCCACGCTGGTGCGCGCGGCGCGCAAGGAATTCGCCAACACCCTGCTGGTGGACAACGGCGACACCATCCAGGGCACGGCACTGGCCGATTACGAAGCCACCATCAGCCCCATCCCCTGCACCCAGCAGTTGTCCATGTACAAGGCCATGGGCGCACTGGGTTTTGACGCGGGCACGCTGGGCAACCACGAGTTCAACTACGGCCTGCCCTTCCTGAACCAGGTGCTGGGCGGTGGGCTGGACGTGGACGGTGTGGACCCCACCAAGAAATGCGCGGGCGCAGGTTACCCCGCCGTACTGGCCAACGTGTACAGCAGCAAGACCAAGAAGCCGCTGGTGCAGCCCTACACGCTGCTGGAGCGCACGGTGGTGGCCAAGGGCACCGATGGCAAGGAAGTGAAGCTGCCCATCAAGATCGGCGTGATCGGCTTCACCACCCCCGGCATCATGAACTGGGACAAGCGCTACCTCGAAGGCAAGGTCTACACCGAAGGCGCGGTCGAGTCGGCCACCAAGTACGTGCCCGAGCTGCGCGCCAAGGGCGCCGACATTGTGGTGGCGCTGTTGCACGGCGGGCTCGATAGCGCGGCCTACTCGCCCACCATGGAAAACCCCGGCCTGCACCTGTCGAAGGTGGCGGGCATTGATGCGATGGTGATGGGCCACCAGCACGGCGTGTTCCCCGACACGGCGGCCACCCCCAGCTTCAACCTGCCCGGCGTGGACCACAAGGCGGGCACCGTCAACGGTGTGCCCGCCGTGATGGCCAGCTCCTGGGGCAAGGCCCTGGGCGTGGTGCAACTGGCGCTGCAGTGGGATGGTGCCAAGTGGGTGGTCAACAAGACTGCCAGCAAGAGCGAGCTGCGCAACATCCAGAGCAAGAATGCAGCGGGCGCGAACGTGTACGTAGAACCCGACGCCACCATCGCTGCGCTGATCGAGACGCAGCACCAGGCCGCGATCAAGTACGTGAAGACGCCCATCGGCCAGACCGACTTCCGCATGAGCACGCTGTTTGCCGATGTGGGCGACCCCGGCGCGATCCAGATCGTGAACCAGGCGCAGCAAGCCTATGTGGCGGCCTATATCAAGGCCAACCTGCCGCAATACGCTGCATTGCCCGTGCTGTCTGTCAGCGCGCCGTTCAAGAGCGGCTTCCAGGGTGGGGCGGACTACACCGACGTGGCGGTGGGCCCGCTGGCCATCAACAACGCGGCCGACCTCTACCTGTACCCCAACACCGTGTATGCGGTGAAGGTGAACGGCGCGGACATCAAGAACTGGCTCGAGGCCGCTGCCAAGCGTTTCAACCAGATCGACCCCGCCAAGACCACGGAGCAGCAGCTCATCAGCACCTTCCCTGGGTACAACTTCGACATGTTCACCACGGCAGACGTGCAGTACGAAATTGACGTGACCCAGCCCGTGGGCAGCCGCATCAAGAACCTGACGTACCTGGGCAAGCCCATCGATGTGGCGCAGGAGTTCGTGATCGCCACCAACAACTACCGCGCCACCAGTGGCAAGAGCTTCATCGACAAGCTCGACGGCTCGGGCACCATCTGGGCCTCGCCCGATGCCAACCGCGATGTGGTGATCGACTACATCCGCAAGAACCCCGCCGTGAGCCGCACCGCCAACGGCGCTGCCAAGAGCTGGCGCTTTGCCAAGGCCACCGTGGCCGGGCCTGTGGTGTTCACTTCGGGTGCCAACGCGCTCAGCGTGGCGCAGGCTGCGGGCCTTACCAATGTGAGCCTGGTAGCTGCAGACGACGGTTCGGGCAAGGGCACGTCGAAGTACAGCGTCGATTTGTCGAAGTAATTTCGGCACGCGCACCGGCAGCCCACGGCAGGTGGGCGCGGCCGGGGCCATGAAAAAAAGCCCGCCTGGGATGAAGCAGGCGGGCTTTGCTATTTAAAAGATAGCTGGTAGCGCTTATTGGATAAGCGCGAGAGGCACTTTTTGCTTAAAAGGTGCAGTGCCGGGTTGAAACGCTCAACGCTCCAGCTTCTCGCGCACCACCTTGCCGGTGGTACCGTTGCTGGCGCTGGGCATGGCGGGCGAGCCGCCCCAGCCTGTCCGCCTGACGGTGCACGGCCCCGCCGCGGCCACCTGGGCCAGCCTGCAGCGCATCGACCAGACCCTGGCCCTGGCGGGTGCCGCGCTGGTCTTGCTGGCGGTGGCGCTGTGCTGGCTGCAGGTGCGGGTGGGGCTGGCCCCGCTGCGTCGGCTGGAGGCCTTGTTGGCAACCATCCGCAACCCCAGCAGCGCCGCGCAGGAGGGCGCACTGGTGGATGTGCAGGCCATGCTGGCAGCGCCCACCGGCCGCGACTTGTAGCCCCTGCAGGCCGAGCTGGCCAGTCTGTGGGAGCACAACGCCCGCGTGGTGGCGCGTGCCCGCGCGCATGCGTCGGACCTGAACCATGCCCTTAAAAAGCCACTGGCCTTGCTCAGTGCCCAGGCCAGCAGTGATGCCGCCGTGCCTGCGGCCGATGTGCAGCGGCAGGTGCAGGCCATGGCGCAGGTGATTGACCGCTACCAGGCACGCACCTTCAGCGATGCCCTGCACATGCAGGCGGCCATGCACCCCGCAACGGCCGCCCAGCCCGTAGACATTGCCCAGTGCGTGGCCGAGGTGGTGCGCATGATGGAGCGGTTGCACGCTGATCAGGCATTGGAGTGGACGCTGCAGGTGCAGGATGGCACCACCCCGCTGTGGCGCGGTGAGCGCACGGATCTGGAAGAGGTGCTGGGTAATCTGCTGGACAACGCGGGCAAATGGGCCGCCTCGGCCGTGCGCATTGGCCTGGCGATGGAAGAGGGCGATGCCGCCCAGCCGCCGCAAGTGGTGCTGCAGATTGAAGATGATGGGCCGGGCATGGCGCCCCACCAGTTGCAGGCCGCTGGCCAGCGCGGCTTGCGGTTTGATGATTCGGTGCAGGGCTCGGGGCTGGGGCTGCACATTGCCACGCAGATGGTGCAGGCCTACGGCGGTGAGTTGTCCCTGGGCAAGAGCGCCTTGCTCAAAGGGCTTTCGGTGCGCGTGATGCTGCCTGGGGTGCAGGCTGCGCAGCGCCCGCGCAAGGCCTAGCGAGCCGCAATCCGCGCCCCGTTGGGGGCTGGGTCAGGCGCTGCGGGCAGGCTGCAGCAGCACCAGCAATGCCCCCGCGCCGCCGTCGATGGGGCGGGCTTGCACAAAAGCCAGCACTTCCTTTTTTTGCACCAGCCAGCTCTGCACACGGCCTTTGAGCACCGGGCTTTTGCCGGGCGAACCCAGGCCCTTGCCGTGCACCACGCGCACGCAGCGCACGCCCAGCTTGTGCGCGTGGCGGATGAATTCGCCCAGCGCTTCGCGCGCTTCGTCCACGCGCAGGCCGTGCAGGTCCAGTTGGCGCTGAATGCTCCAGTGGCCAGAGCGCAGGCGGCGGGTGATCTCCACCCCGATGCCGGGGCGGCGAAAGCTGAGCTGGTCGTCGGTGTCGAGCAGGCTGCTCACGTCAAAGTCGTCGCTGATGGATTCCATCAAAACCCGTTCTTCGTCCAGCCAGTGCTGCAGCGGCAGGGGCTCGGGTGGGGTGGTGGGCAGCTCCGCCAGGTTGCGGTCGGTCAATGGGTGCACTTGCCCCACGGCGCGGCTGAACAGCTGGCGCTCTGCCTCCAGCCGTGCAGCGGCTTCGCGCCGGGCTTTTTCGTCGGCTTCGGCGCGTTCGCGCTGCTCACGCAACTGGCGGGTGATGGTGGCCAGGTCTTGCAGGCCGTCCACGCGCACGCTGGGGCGGCGCGGCTTGGGCGCTTTGCGTGGTCTGGGGGGCGGTGCGGGCGTGCCTTCTGCCCTGGGCGTGGGTGCAGTGCGGGGTTTGGGGGCTTGCCACGCAATGGCAGGCACGCGGCGTGCGGCACGGGGAGGCGGTGGTGCCGCGGGTGTTGGGGGCTGGGTGGGCCGCAAGGTGCGAGCCAAGGCCGCTGCCAGCGCGCCGGTCAGCTCTTGCCTCGGTTTGTCTGATGGCTGGCTGCTTGGTGTGTCGCCGGGCAGCGGCGCCCGTGCGGATGGATAGCGGCGATTCATGCGGGGGCTCCAGGGGGGGGGCGGCGCACAGGCGGGGCTGTGCTGTGGTGGAGCGCTCTCAGCGGGCGGATAGGCCAGGGCCAGCCACTGCGTGCTTTGCGCGGCATTGAAGTTGTCGTCAGACACCAGCACCAGCACCCGTTCGCCGCTGGGTAGCGGCGCGGCCCACGTCATGCCTTCGAGGTTGTCCACGGTGGCAAGGCCCAGCGTTGCAAAGTCGAGCAGCAAGGTCTTTTGCAGCGGGGTGTGGTTGCCTGGCTGCAGTGCCTGTACGCCCAGGGTGTCGCTGCCGCTGCGCAGGTCGGCGCGGTACAGTCGGGCGCCAAAGCCTGCGCCCGCGCTGTAGTCGCGTTCCAGCACCAGCAGGTGGTGTGGGCCATCGGCCAGGATTTCGCTCACGCCGTTGACTTCTGGGCCCCAGGGCAGTCGGCGGGAGCGGGGAACGGCGTCCGGGGTGTAGGCCCGCTGCTGCAGCGCCTGGCCCGTGGCCACGTCCAGTGCGGTGATGCGCACGGGCCCACCAGCGGTCTGCACGGTGGGGCGGGGGCCATCTTGTACCCACGCCATTTCCATTGCCAGCCAGGCGGTGCAGCCGTCGTCAGAAAAGGCCAGCCCTTCCAGGCTGGCGTTGGGGCGCGGGCCGGTGCGCTGGGGCAGCAACGTGGGGGCGAAGGCCGGTGGCAGGGGAATATTGCGCGCCGATTGCCCTGTGGGCAGTGCTTCGCGCAAACGGGGGATGCCACCGCGTGCCCAGTCGCCCTCGCTCGTCCACCACAGGCGCTGGCGGCCCGCGTGCCAGCGAATGGCTTCTGCGTCGGGCACCTCGGCGTTTGAGCCAGCGCGTTGACGGGGCGATGGGAATGGCTGGCCTTGCTCGGTGAGCAGCGTGAAGACGCCCGTGATGTGGGGCGGTTGCGTAGGCTGCTGCGCGGGCGACCAGCGCGCGGTGTAGATGCGCGCAGGTGCTTGGGCAGAGCGGTCGTCGCTGATGAGCCAGAACTGACCGGATTGGGCGTCGTAGTCAATGCCCGAGATGCCGCCCCATGGGGTGCCCAGCACCTCGGTGCCTGCGGCGATGTGGGCCTGTGCCAGCAGCCTGACAGGTGCATTGGCATTCCCTGTAGAGAGTTGCCTGGGCGCTGCACAGCCCCCCAGCACCAGGACGGCTGTCAGTGTGGCAACCAGCGCCCGCGGGTGGTGCAACAGGCGCATCACAGCAGTCCCTCTTCTGCCATCGACAGTGCCTGGCCGGGCGCGACGATGACATGGTCGAGTACGCGCACATCGACCAGCGCCAGGGTGGTTTTCAAGGTCTGCGTGAGGGCTTCGTCTGCCCGGCTGGGTTGCACGCTGCCGCTGGGGTGGTTGTGCGCCAGCACCACGCCTGCAGCTTGGTGGTGCAGGGCGCGCAGCACCACCTCGCGCGGGTACACGCTGGTTTGCGTGAGCGTGCCGCGAAACAGCTCTTCCATGGCCAGCAGGCGGTTTTGCGCATCGAGAAACAGCACGGCAAACACTTCGTGCCCCTTGGCGGCCAGGTGCAGCTGCAGGTAGTGCTTGACGGCGTTGGGCGAGTCGAACACCTCGCGTTCACGCAGCTGCTGGGCCAAGGCGCGGCGCGCCAGTTCCAGCACCGCCACCAGCTCCGCGCGCTTGGCGGGGCCCAGGCCTTTGATGCGTTCCAGGTCGCTGGTGCTGGCATGCAGCAGCCCTGCGATGCCGCCAAATCCGCCGCTGACCTTGCCGCTGGCAGGGTCCAGCACGGGCGGGTCCAGCAGCTCTTGCGCCATCTGCAACACGCCTTTGCCCACGATGCCAGTGCGCAGCAAGATGGCCAGCAGCTCTGCATCGGCCAGGGCTGCGGGGCCACGGGCCAGCAGTTTTTCGCGGGGCTGGGCTTCGGTGGGCAGGTTCTTGATGGCCATGGGGCAGGGGGGGCTTTGGAATCAGGTGGGCTGCCGGGGCGGCACGGGGCAGCCAGGGCGGCGGGGCGTACACCCCAGTAGGGGTTTGCCCGGTTTTCTACAATCGCGGCAGTTTATCGGGACTTACATGACCACTACCGCTGCCCCACTTCCCACCGTTCAGCCCGGCTCCTTCCTCACTTTGCACTACCGCCTGGCCGGGCCTGCAGGTGACGTGATCAACACCTTCAATGACAAGCCTGCCACGCTGTCGCTGGGCACGGGTGAGTTGTCGCCCGCCATGGAACAGCGCTTGCTGGGCTTGCCAGAAGGCACGCGCACCAGCTTTAAGCTGGCGGCGGGCGAGGCTTTTGGCGAGCGCAATGCCGACATGCAGCAATGGGTGGCCCGCAAGCTGCTCAACGAACTGGGCGACCCTGACGAACAGTACAACGTGGGCGATGTGGTGCAGTTCCCTACGCCTGACGGCCTGGGCAGTTACGCTGGCGCCGTGCAGCAGGTGCGTGACGATGGAGCCGTGCTGTTCGACTTCAACCACCCGCTGGCGGGCCAGCCGGTCACGTTTGAAGTGCACGTCATCGGTATCCTGTGATGAGCGCGCCCCAAGAGATCCTGCTGGCCGAGCCCCGGGGCTTTTGCGCCGGGGTGGACCGCGCGATCGAGATCGTCGAGCGTGCCATTCAGAAGTTTGGCGCGCCCATCTATGTGCGCCATGAAATCGTGCACAACACCTATGTGGTCAACGACCTCAAGGCCAAGGGCGCGATCTTTATCGAAGAGCTGTCGGATGTGCCACCCGGCGCTACCCTGGTGTTCAGCGCCCACGGCGTGAGCCGTGCGGTGCAGCAAGAGGCCGCGCAACGCGGTTTCAGCATTTTTGACGCCACCTGCCCCCTGGTTACCAAGGTGCATGTGGAAGTGGCCAAGCTCGCCAAAGAGGGCTACGAATTCATCATGATTGGCCACAAAGGCCACCCCGAGGTGGAAGGCACCATGGGGCAGCTGGACCACGGCATTCACCTGGTGGAAGATGTGGCCGATGTGGCCCGCGTGCAGCCCAGCCAGACCGAAAAGCTGGCCGTGGTCACCCAGACCACGCTGAGCGTGGATGACGCAGCCGAGATCACGGCCGCCGTGCGGGCGCGCTTCCCATCGGTGCGTGAGCCCAAGCAACAAGACATCTGCTACGCCACACAAAACCGCCAGGACGCCGTGAAGGTGCTCAGCCCACAGGTGGATGTGCTGGTGGTGGTGGGCAGCCCCACCAGCTCCAACAGCAACCGCCTGCGCGAACTGGCAGCGCGCTTGGGCACTGCGGCTTACATGGTGGACAGCGCAGACGAACTGCGCACCGAATGGTTTGATGGCGCCGTGCGGGTGGGGCTGACGGCGGGAGCCTCTGCGCCAGAAATTTTGGTGCAACAGGTCATTGACCGCATCAAGGCGCTGGGCGCCGTCTCGGTGCGCACCATGTCGGGCATTGAGGAGACCATCAAGTTCCCGCTGCCCAAGGGCCTCAAGATCGACGCGGCCACGGGGCTGGAGATCACCCTGCGCACCCCGGAAACGGGCCCTGGCGCCCATTGATGTGGTGTTTGCTATGGAATAGATAGCTGCTTGCGCTTATGTGTTGGGCGCTAGAGCCCTATTTGGCGTTAAATGTTGCTGCGACGCGGGGTTCAGCCCTGCGGCGCAGGCCCGCTCCACAAGTCCAGCGGCGGGTCGGCCGCCACGGCGCGCAGGATGTCGGTGCGGGAGATAAACCCGATCAGCACCCCCGCCTCGTCCGTCACTGGCAGGCCTGGCAGGCCCGTGTCCAGCAGCACCCCGGCTACGCGGCGCAGGGCCGTGTCGGGGGCCACCGCAGCCACGGGGCTGTACATCACTTCTGACACCGGCCTGCGGGCCAGCTCAATCGCTTCCTTCACGGCTCCCGGCTCGGGCAGCAAGTCCAGCGGTGCCATGTCGGCACGCAGCAGCAACCCGATGACCCGGCCCCGCTCATCCACCACAGGGGCCTGGGCCACCCGGCTCTCGGCCAGGGTTTGCCACGCATCGTTGACCCGCATGTCGGGGGGCACGCTCAGCGCGTCGTTGCTCATCACATCCCGCACCAGGGTCAGGGGCTCGCGCCGCTTCTGGGGGCCTTGGCCGGTCTGGAGGTAAGCGGCCACAGCGTCCTGCAAACGCAGGTTGACCACCGGAGCACGTTCGCGCGAGAGGGGCGCTGGGGTGGTGGCAGTGTCCTGGTCCAGATCAAGTGCGCGCGTGCGCAGGGCCTGTGGGCGGTCCACGCGCCGCACGGCAGCGATCTGGCTCAGGTTCTCCGGCCCGCCTCGGTACATCTGGCCTGAAGGGCCGAACACAAAAAACATCACCACCTCCTGTGGGCTGCGCACACACGCCACCCCTGTTTCCATGGTATCGGCATGCGGGCGTGGGGCTGTAGCCTGCGGGGCCAGTGCAAGCCCTTTGCACGGGATGACACGCTCTACACTGCAAGGCCATTTTGCAACGGAGCCTTTTGCATGATCGACCGCGCCGCCATCTCTGCCGCCCGCCAGCGCCTGGCCTCGCAGCCGCATTTTTTGCGCAGCACGCCGCTGCTGCGTTTGCCCGGCGCCGCCCTGGGGGTGGACTGTGCAGAGATCTGGCTCAAGCTGGAGCATTTGCAGGTGGGCGGCAGCTTCAAGGCGCGCGGCATGCTGTACCGCTTGCTGGCCAATCCGGTGCCCGACAGCGGTGTGATCATCGCCTCGGGCGGCAACGCCGGTATTGCCGTGGCGGCTGCGGCCCAGGCTCTGGGCGTGCGCTGCGAGGTGTTTGTGCCCGAGGTGTCGCCCGAAGCCAAACGCGCCCGCCTGCGTGCATTGGGGGCCGAGGTGGTCGTCACCGGCGCGGCCTACGCCCAGGCTTATGAAGCCTGCGTGGCCCGCCAGCAAGCCACTGGCGCCCTGCAAGCCCACGCCTATGACCAGCCCGAGGTGGTGGCAGGGGCGGGCACCTTGGCACTGGAAGTGGAAGAGCAAGCGGGCCGCTTGCCCAATACCTTGCTTGTCAGCGTGGGCGGCGGTGGCCTGATCGGCGGCGTGGCGGCCTGGGTGGAAAGCCGCGCCCATGTGGTGTCGCTGGAGCCGGAGCGTGCGCCCACGCTGCATGCCGCGCGTGCGGCGGGCCAGCCGGTGGATGTGGCTGTCAGCGGCATCGCGGCCGATTCCCTGGGGGCCAAGCGCATAGGCGCCATCGCCTGGGAAGTGAGCCAGCGCCACGTGCATGATGCCCTGCT
>NZ_CAXIAK010000110.1:0-9911 GCF_964021665.1 uncultured Acidovorax sp. | reverse complement strand
CGCCAGTGCTAGCTTTTCGTACCGTCACTTATTGCACTGAAAACGAGGAGACCCCATCACCGAATCCGTATGTGACCCCGCCTGTTTTATGCTGCGTGCGGGTCACAAGATTCGAAATGCCGATCACAATGCGCGGGGAAATTCGGTGGTTGTAGGCATGGCGAAAGTCCCGTGTGCCATGGCCATATTCTTGGCCAGCAACGCCATTCAGTCGGCACATGAACTCCTCAAAGCTCCGCCATGCAGCACCGTGCGTCGCCGCTGTTGGCTTCACAACATCTTTGTCCAGGGGAAAGTCATCTTTCCAATTTGCGCCCAACCGTGCGCGATTGGCCTGATGGCAAAGGTGCGCGGACGAAAAGATGAACCTCGAACGAATCACGTAGGGCAGGTTCAATGCCAAAGTCGCCAGAGGGTCAATGAAGACCACCATGGCATCAATTTGAGCCTCTTCATCGAGGGAAGGCCAAAGATCGCGCCAGGCGGCCAGATAGTGAGTATGGCGCGTCAGTGCGTTGATGGTGTTGGCCAGCTCGCGGGCAAACTCATCGAACATCATGCTGTAGGCCGCCCACGTGAAATCCAGTTGGTTTGGCAATTGCCCCCAGTCATAGGGCATAAGCCGCCCGGAGTAGGAGGTGTGCTTCAGAACTTGGGCAAACCGCTGGTAAATTTCTACCGACATTGGCTCAGATATTCAACGAAGGAAGCGCAGAAACAATTTTCTGTGTCTCCAAACTCACTGTCACCACGCGCTGGAACAACTCCAGGGGGTACTTGGGATTGCCAACAAGATTGCCATCTTGAATGATGCCCGCAAAGCGAGTGTTTTAAGTGATGAAAAACACAAAAGGCAAGCGCAGCGCGTCAGGCCCGTGGGCGCCTGTGGGCAAGGGGGTGCGAGGGGTGGGAATGTGGGCAAGTCGCAGGCTTGTCCATATTTCCATGCCGACCCCCGCTTGTCCACGGGATCAAGACAGATCACTTGGTTTCAATCTGGACGCCGAAGACACGCACAGCCAGTCCTTTGTTTCCGGGCTGGAGGGCAAGGCCAACGAGGGAGGCAATCACGAGCAGAACGATGAGGCGGTATGCGTGTTTCATGCCTCCCATCATGTTGTCACGACGAGCAAAAGGCACTGCGGCCCAATTTCGCAATTACGTCGTGAGTCGCCGCCGAGCGGCCCAAGGTGCGGTGTTATACGATATAGATTATGTTAACTTGCAACTACATAGAATTTAATTCTATAGAAAAATCGGGTGAGGTAAGGCTTTGAACCCCCTTCGATGGAAGCCTGTGCGGCATCCAAAGATTGCGCACGCAGTTGCTGGCAGGTTGTAGTCTGAGGCGCTAGAGGTTCGCCTACTCAGCAACCTTCAAGTTGGGATGCCACTACAATTTTCCGGATGCACTTGCGCACCCGTCTGCTTGTTTTCCTGTTGGTACTGTTGCCGCTGCAACTGTGCTGGGCGGCGGTGGGCGCGTACTGCAAGGATGGCGGACCGGGTTCCTTGCCTCCTGTGGCAATGCATTGCTGCGAGCACCCCCAGCTGCGGGACGGAGCAATGGATGAATCCACCCCAGCCGGCAATGCAGCGCCCAGCGTGGACTGTGGTTCCTGCCATCTGCAGGGCACCGAAGCCTTTCAGGCGCAACGCGATCTTGTGCCGGCCTTTCCCCCGGAGCGCTTTCACACCGACACGCGCGGGGGGCCGCCTTCAGAGTCCGCCAGTCGCCCCGAACGCCCGCAGTGGCCCGCCCTGGCCTGACCAGGGCATCGGTCACCACCGTCTCCGATCCTTGCCAAACGTGCCAGCACAGCGTGTGTTGGCCTCCTGTGTATTTCTTCGGGATATCTTCATGTCCACCACTGTCGGGCCGCACGGCCCTGGAATCTTCACACGCAGTTGCGCCTTGCTCGGCGCTTCCTGCCAGAACCGTTGTCCAAGGGGGTGTCGATGAGTCGGCCCTCGATGCTGCTCTTAGTCGCTTGGCTGCTAGCTGTGTCCGCCACGGGCGGTGCGTTGTTCATCGGCGAAGTCATGGGCATGGCTCCTTGCGTCTTGTGCTGGTACCAGCGCATTGCCATGTTCCCGTTGGCCTTGCTTTTGGGCATGGCCTTTTACAGCGAAGACCGCCGGGGCGCTGTCTATGCCTTGCCTCTGGCGCTGGCAGGTGCTGCCGTGGCTGGTTACCACAGCCTCTTGGTGGCAGGCCTGGTGCCCAAGGCCTGGGTTCCCTGCGGCGCCGGCGTGTCCTGTGCTGATCAGAAGCTCGACATCCTCTACGGCATCGAGCTGCCCTGGCTTTCACTGGTGGCGTTCATTGCCATCGCCGTTTCACTCTCCCTTTTTCTGCGTAAAACAGACAAATGAATCACCGAAAACTCATCATCTTCCTCGTGCTCGGCATGGCTCTTGTGGCCTTCCTCGTCGGCGTGAATCTCTACCAAAGCGGCGTGCAAAGTGCGCAGGAGCAGCAAGTGGCTGGGCAGGCCGAACGCCTGGTCCGCATGCATTCCCCCGTCATCGGCCCCCGTGAGGCACCCGTGACCATCGTCGAGTTCTTCGATCCTGCCTGCGAGACCTGCCGCGCTTTCTACCCGGTTGTGAAGGATTTGATGCAGCAGTACCCCAGCGAAGTGCGGCTGGTCATTCGCTATGCACCTTTCCACCAGGGCTCGGAGCAGGTGGTCAAGTTGCTGGAATCGGCGCGGCAGCAGGACAAGTACCAAGCCGTTCTGGAGGCGGTGCTGGCCGCGCAGCCACAGTGGGCGGACCATGGAAACCCCAACCTGGAGTTGGCCTACAAGGCGGCTGAGCAGGCGGGACTGGACATGCTACGGGCACGGGCGGACATGGCAGCACCTACGCTGGACGCCGTGCTGCAGCAGGACGTGCAAGACCTGACCGCCCTCAAAGTGGAGAAGACCCCCACCTTCTTCGTCAACGGGCGTGCACTGCCCAGCTTTGGCCACAAGCAGCTGGCTGAACTGGTGGCGCAAGAGGTTTCCAACTCCAAAAAATGAACGCGGACCATTGAGTAGAGGCGCCGCACAGCCGCTTCAATGGCAGGACTGCGCGCGCCCATCTGGCGGGCCCGGCCGCCGGGGCATGCCGGCGAACCGCACTACCCGAGTGGGCCCAGCGCGCGCACTGGCGCATGCTTAGTGGGAATGTGCATGCTCTTTCGTTTCTGAGCGGCTTGGCTTGGTGGCTGGCTCCACCTGTGTACCGCGAAGCAGACGCAGGCCGTTGGCCACCACCAGCAAGCTCGCTCCCATGTCCGCGAAGACAGCCATCCACATGGTTGCGGTGCCGACTACCGCCATCACCAGGAACACGCTCTTGATGCCCAACGCCAAGGTGATGTTCTGCCAGAGTATCGCGTGGGTGCGCTTGGACAGCCGCACAGTCTCCGCGACGCGCTCCAGGTTGTCATTCATGATGACCACGTCGGCTGCTTCCATGGCGGTGTCGGTGCCTGCGCCACCCATCGCAAAGCCGATATCGGCTTGGGCCAATGCCGGTGCATCGTTGATGCCATCGCCTGTCATGCCGGTGGCGCCGTAGCGCTTTTGCATCTCTTTGATGGCATCGAGCTTGGCTTCGGGCAGCAAATCACCGCGAGCGTCGTCGATGCCGGCCTGCGCCGCGATCGCCTTGGCCGTGGCTGTGTTGTCCCCGGTCAGCATGACCGAGGTCACCCCCAGCGCCTTGAGATCGACAATGGCCTGCTTGGAGGTCTCCCGGATCGTGTCAGCCACGGCAAACAGGGCCAGGACGCGGGATTCGTCTGCCAGGAGCGTCACCGTGCGGCCTTGCTTTTCGTGAATGGCCAGCTCCGCCTCCAAGTCCGGGGTGCACAGTCCTTGCTCATGGATCAGCCGGTGATTGCCCAGCACCAGGCGCAACCCGTTGACCACGCCCTCGACACCGCGCCCGGGCAAGGCCTTGAAGTTCTCGGCCTCCGGTCCTCGGACTTCCAGACCCTGGACGATTGCTTTGGAAACTGGGTGATCGGACCTGCCGGCCAGGCTGGCGGCCATCTGCTGGGTAGCAGCTTCGTCTCCCGTACCCCAGACTTTCCACTCCACCAGCTTGGGCTTGCCTTCGGTGATCGTGCCTGTCTTGTCCAGCGCCACCGCCTTCAGGAGCCTCGCGTCCTCCAGGTAGGTTCCACCCTTGATCAATATCCCGCGACGCGCGCCCGCGGCCAATCCGCTGACCACCGTGACAGGCGTGGAAATCACCAGGGCACACGGACAAGCAATCACCAGCAAGACCAGCGCCTTGTAGAGTGCTTCCAGCCATGTCAGGCCCATCAGAAAGGGCGTGAGCAAGGCCACCGCCACAGCGATGGCGAAGACCGCAGGCGTGTAGATGGCGGCGAACCGATCAACAAAGCGTTGTGTCGGTGCGCGGGTCCCCTGCGCTTGTTCGACGGCTTGAATGATCCTGGCAAGAGTGGTGTTGCTGGACAAGGCCGTTACTTGGAATTCCAGCTCACCAGTTTCATTGATGGTGCCGGCGAATACCTGGTCGCCAGGTGCCTTGTCCACGGGGATGCTCTCTCCCGTGACGGGGGCCTGGTTTATGGCCCCGTTGCCTTTGGTCACCTTACCGTCCAGCGGCACACGTTCGCCTGGTTTGATGCGCACGGTCGCGCCAATGGCCACCGAGGCGACCGGCGTGACGGTCCATGCGCCGTCAGGGCCGAGCACCAGCGCTTCTTCCGGCGCCAGTTCCAGCAAACCCTTGATGGCGTTTCGGGCCCGGTCCACAGCCTTGGCTTCGATCAGCTCGGCAATGGCGTACAGGGCCATCACCATGGCGGCCTCTGGCCACTGGCCAATGAGGAATGCGCCAGTGACGGCCACCGACATCAGGGCATTGATGTTGAGCTTGCCGCGCAGCAGCGCTGCAACGCCCTTCTTGTAGGTGTCGATACCTGCCAGCCAGATAGCCAGCGCGGCAATGGCCATGCCTGCCACCTTCCAGGCCATTTGATCGGGTGCGAAGAAGGAGAGCACCTCCGCTCCCGTGGCGAATACAAGCGCGGCAACCAGGCGGGAAATGCCACCGGCAAACCCGTGTTGATGGTCATCGCCTTCGGCATGTCCCGCTGCCTTTCCTTCTTCAGAACGCACAGCTGCAGCCACGGGCTGCGGATCGAAGCCCGCTTTGCGGATCGCCTCCAGGGCCAAGGGGTACGCACTTTCTTGCGCATCGATCTTCAGCGTGCGCGCGCCAAGCTGAAATCCCAAAGAGCGGATACCTTCCAGTGGCTCCAGCGCCCGGCGGATTTCCGCCTCCTCGGCGCTGCAGTCCATGGTCGCGATTTTGAAAAGCCTGGCCTGGCCAGAAACGCTGGCGGTCACATTGCCAGGCGTGGCAGGACTTGAACGACCTGCGGAACAGCAGGAGTCAACGCTTGTGGAGGTGCTGGTTTCTGGTTTCATGGCCTAATTGGAAACCCTATAGTGACTTTAAAGTCAAGTGGTAGCACAGAAATGCATCGTGCGGCGTTCTACAGCAAGCTCATTTTTGAAAGCGGAGCAATGAAAATTGGCGAACTGGCCAAGGCCACCGGCACGCAGACAGAAACCATCCGCTACTACGAGCGGGTGCAACTGCTGCCGACAGCAAAGCGCACGGAAAGCAACTACAGGGTGTACGACGGTAGCCACGTCGAGCGTCTGGCCTTCATCCGGCACTGTCGCAGCCTGGACATGACACTCGATGAGATCCGCGTGCTGCTGCATTTCAAAGACGCGCCCGGTGAGAACTGCGGCGCGGTGGACGCGCTGCTGCAGGCACATATCGGGCACGTGGTTGACCGTATTCGAGAACTTCAGGCGCTGGAAGCAGAGTTGCGCAGTTTGCAGCGGCAGTGTTCATCTGGTCATTTGGCCGGGGACTGCGGCATCTTGGGCGGTCTGGTAATTGCCGCGCGTCAACACAACCACATCCCACCAACCCCACCCATCGAGTCGCATCTGCCTGGAGTGCATCGCGAAATCGGTACCGGTACCAAACAGCGCGGCGTCAAGCACTGACTTACCAACCCTACCTTGACGCGCGCCGGCCGCCCGAGGGTGATGCACAGTCCGATTTTTTCGTGCCGCTGCTGTACGACGTGGCGACCAAAGATATCCAATGATGCCCCTCCCTGCTTGACAGCAACCCTCAGGCGCGGCGCGTGACCCCTTAGTTCCGGGTCAGCGGGTTTTGCGCGACATACACGTTGAGCGACTTGCCCGTGAATCCGGCTGGCGCGATCTTTGCCAGGTCCACGGGCCGGCGATCGAGCCCGTTGAACGTCCACGAGAACTCCTTGCCTTCGCTGCGGAACGTGACCGTATCACCGTAGGCAACGTTCAGGTGCCGGGCGGTTGAGACATCCACGACTCGGGCTTTGGCGGCCTGCTGAGCGGGTTGACCGTAGAACGATTGACCGTTGGCAAACGTGTCAGCTGCCATGGCAGACGCAGAGGCCATGCCGAAAATAATGGCCACCTGGATGAGGCGAGTCGAACGCATGTAGAGTTCCTTCTTAATGATGACCGCGCCGCCGATGTCGGCGCAGTGACGCCTTGGGGCGACATGAAGGACTCTAGCGATCCGTAACCAACAGATAGCGATCATCTGGATGACAAATTTGTCATCTGCAGCAGCGCGCAAGGTGCGTGTTTGTGCAGACCCAATGGGCTGAACTTCGCGGGCAGCTGGCTGCCTCATCGTCGGGCTATACGCATGTCTCGGTCACTGTAAAACCTGTGAACTTGACTCTGCACCCGCTACAGGGTTTTCAATAGCATCGGATCACAAGAAGGAAGAGGCGCAGGGAACGCGCGCACCGACTCAAGGCTTTGTCGATCGACGTGGGTGGCCGTGGAGATGACGCACCTGCCCATTGAGCGGCAGGCGCGCGTGATTGGGGCCGCCTGGCTGGACCAGCAGTTGATCGGCGCCGGTAAAGAGCTGAGCTAACTAGGGTTTGGCAGCGCGGCCAAGGAAGTACTACAGAAACGCGCCGACTTCCTGGCCGACTAGGGTCTGACCGAGCGGCGCGGGCAGCGCATCATCCTGACGCGCAATCTTCCGGCGACGCTGCGCAACCGCGAGCTGTCGCATGCCGCGAAGACATTGCCGCTGAAACCGGGCTGGAGCATCGGCCCCTCCCCGATAGGGAGCGCGTAGCGGGCATCTACCGGCGAAGCGTGATGCTCGCCAGCGGGCGCTACGCCATGCTCAATGACGGCCTGGGATTTTGCCTGGTGCCGTGGAAGCCGGTAATCGAGCAGCAGTTGGGAAAGCAGGTTGCCGCGACGGTGCGCGGCAGTGGGGTGGCATGGGAAATTGGGCGGCGGCCTGGGCTTTCCCGAGGTTAGTCAGGCCGACGCCAGAGATCTCAAAGGCTGGCTTCAGCATAATCCGCTGGAACCGCAACTGGGGGCGATCAACCCGGATAGTAGAGACGCTGACGCGCGTCGCGTTCGGCAGGTGACTCGTTCAGCATTTCGTTGATCACTTGCTGACGAGTTTTCCCTGGGCCCACAGCAGGCACAGGCATTGGGTAGTTGCTCTCGCCATAAGACAGGAGTCCTTGCTGCATGGCAGCCTTGGTTTCCGCGATAACCTGCTCTCGCGTCTTATCGCTCTTCCAGTGTTCCGGGTGAACGATGATGCCCTTTTCATTGTTGGCAGGATGCTCGTACGCTGCCGAAGCCATCCCTGGAAGACCCAGAGTGACCACTGCGGCCACTGCTGCGATCATGGAA
Source organism: uncultured Acidovorax sp. (assembly GCF_964021665.1). NCBI lineage: Bacteria > Pseudomonadati > Pseudomonadota > Betaproteobacteria > Burkholderiales > Comamonadaceae > Acidovorax > uncultured Acidovorax sp. The sequence goes on along the minus strand of NZ_CAXIAK010000110.1, from coordinate 2,127 downwards.
GAAAGGGAGAGACGACGTTGAGTCATGGCTAAGGTCCTTATAGAAGTCAGTAAATTTTGCATCTCCCATGCCTTTGCCAAGCGATGATGAGATGTGTTCATCGTAGAAATCCTGACCCAACAGAACGCGGACAGCACGATGACTTTTCTGTCATCTTTTGCTGTTCTTGACCTTATCGCGGTGACAAGGCCCGACCATGAAGACATGGGAAAATATCCTGCATGGGAGTAAGTGCGATGGAGTCGCTTCGGTCAATTGCAGAACATCCAACCCGAAAACACGAACTCATAAATCAGAAAATCGATCCAGCCCCCCCTGAAGAAGCACAGTTCGGGCTCATGGATGCGTAAGTGGGATCACCGGCACCAGAGCTCGTTACAGAGCGCGGATTTCCATCCCGACAATCGTCACCCCGTTCTCTGACCATGCAACCGGCTCACCCTGGTGCATGCGAGCGATCGCGCCAACGATGGCCAAGCCGAGGCCATGGTTGCTTTGCCCATGGCTGCGAGCGGGATCGCCGCGGAAGAATCGATCAAACAGGTGCGGAAGTACCTCTGGATCGATGGTATCTCCGCAGTTAGCGACACGGATCAGCACGCGGTCCTCATCAGAAGGTTTGAAGGTGACCTGGACGATCGAGCCATTTTTTGCGTATCGGGTGGCGTTGCCTAGCAGGTTTGACAGGGCCCGGCGCAACAGCGGCACGTCAAAGGCACCATGGGCATCGCCCACCACTTCGGCGGTGAGACCGGCCTCGGCCAGCGCCGCCTCGTGGTAGTCCAACACGTCTGCAGCCATCGATGCAAGGCTAACTACGGGAGCGCGGCGTGCGCCCACGCCCCGATCCGCCTGGGACAGGAACAGCATGTCGTTGACAATGGCGGTCAGGCGATGTAATTCCTCCAGGTTGGAAGCTAGGACCTCTCGCATGTCCTCCTGTTCAGGGCGCCTTAGCGCCAGTTCATTGTTGGCAATGAGCGTGGCCAGTGGCGTGCACAACTCGTGCGCTACGTCGGCATTGAAGCCCTCCATCTGTGAGTAGGCATTTTCGATGCGTTCCAGGAGCGCATTGAACTGGTCGATCAGGGGCACGAGTTCAAGGGGTTGCTCTGCACCGTCGAGCCGGTGGTGCAGGTTGTCCGCCGACAACGCACGCGTCTGGCTGACCAGTCTTCGAACGGGCGCCAGGCCCAGGTTGACCAGGGAGAAGCCACCCAGCGAAACCACGATGGCCCCTCCGATGGCTGCCACCAGCAAGGTAAGTGCAAGCCGGTGCAGCAACTGGTTGTCCGTTTGGGTGTCCAACGATAACCGGACGCGCAAAACCTTGGAGGGGGGCTGGCCCGCAGTCTGTGCAACCTCGAACTGCCGTTGACGCCACACCGTCTTCGCATTCTGGTTGCGGGTGTGTGCGTAGAGCACGGCCCCGTCGCCCCGAGTCACTTCAAGCGACAGATCTCCGTGCCCCACCAGGAAATCGTCGAGCTTGTGCGCGAGGTCTTCTGACTTCCCGTGCTCTTTACCGTCCGCCAACAGGTGTCGAATGACATTCTCTTTTTGGGCCAGCGTGTCCTCTTGCCGATCACGGAAATTGAACTCGGTCACCAGATACACAGCCAGACAGACCAACCCGAGGCCGGCAAAGCTTTGCAGCGCCAGCCACCAGGAAAGCCGCTGGCGCAGTGAGCGATATTGGATCAGTGCATTCATTCCTTGCGCTCTTCCATGATGTAACCCATACCCCGAACGGTGTGAAGCAGTGCCTTCTCGAAGGGCGCATCGATCTTGTTGCGCAAGCGCCGGATGGCCACCTCCACCACGTTGGTGTTGCTGTCGAAATTCATGTCCCACACCTGCTCGGCAATCTCGGTGCGAGACAGTACCTCGCCGTTCCTTCGCAGGAACAGTGTCAGAAGCAGGAACTCCTTGGCGGTCAGCTCCAACTTCTGACCGCAGCGGAACGCCTTGCGCCGCACCAAGTCCACGTCGAGATCGGCAAGGCGCAGTTGCGTGGGCTCTGCCGCATCCCGTGTGCCATGCGTGCGCCTCAGGAGCACCTGGATGCGTGCGTTAAGGCAACGCTGATTAAGGTCCACCGTTGAGGGGGGTCAAACGTTATCCGCA
>NZ_CAXIAK010000109.1:0-9918 GCF_964021665.1 uncultured Acidovorax sp. | reverse complement strand
CCAAATTCCCAACGAAAAAAATGCCAGTCAGCTCTTAACTGACTGGCATTGCGCGATTGCGGGCTTTTGTGTTTTCGCAGACGCGTGGGGCTCAGCGCCCGCGCAAAAAAAGCCCGTCCAGCTCTTTCATCGTGAGCTGCCGCCAGGTGGGGCGGCCATGGTTGCATTGGTCCGATCGGTCGGTGGTTTCCATCTGCCGCAGCAGGGCGTTCATCTCGTCCAGCGTGAGCTTGCGGTTGGCCCGCACCGCGCCGTGGCAGGCCATGGTGGCCAGGATTTCATTGCGGGCGCGTTGCACCACCGTGGTGGCGTCGTGGGCGGCCAGCTCGGCCAGCACGCTGCGGGCCAGTTCCACCGGGTTGCCCTGGGCCAGCGTGGTGGGCACGGCGCGCACGGCCAGGGTCTTGGGCGAGAAGGGGACCACCTCCATGCCCAGCAGGGCCAGCACCTCGGCCGATTCTTCGGCCGTGGCCACTTCCTGCGGGGTGGCGGCAAAGGTGGCGGGGATCAGCAGCGGCTGGCTGGCAATGCGGGCGCCGCTGTCCACCTGGGATTTGAGGCGCTCGTACACGATGCGTTCGTGGGCCGCGTGCATGTCCACCACCACCATACCCTGGGCGTTTTCGGCCAGGATGTAGACGCCGTGCAACTGGGCCACGGCGCGGCCCAAGGGCCAGGTGGATGCGTTGTCGCTGCGCTGCTCGGGCCACACCATGGCCTCGGCGCGTGTCCCATCGTCCACGGCGCTGTTCGCGGCATTGGGCGTTGGGGCTGCTGAGCTGGGACCAGCTTCTGCGGATGCAACCCCCGCAACTTGTGCAGAAGGCGCCCAAAGCCCGCCCAGCGCGGCGTCCGGCACGCTGGGGGTTATCTCGCGGGGTGACCACAGGGCCTGCAGGTCTTGCACGCGGTGGCCTCGGTCTTCAAATTTCATAGCAGCTTGCGCTTGCCACATGGGCGCTACAGGCTGTTTTTGCTCTAAACCTTGAGGGTGCGGTGCGGTGGCGGCTGACTCACCCGCGGCTTGTGCGGCCTGGGCCGCTGCCAAGGCTGCGCGGGGCGCAGCCAGCGCGTTTTCCACCGCATGGCGCACGGCCTGGTGCACCTCGCGGCTGTCGCGAAAGCGCACTTCGATCTTGGTGGGGTGCACGTTCACGTCCACGCGGGCGGGGTCGATCTCGACATACAGCGCGTAGATGGGCTGCTTGTGGCCGTGCAGCACGTCTTCATACGCGGCGCGGGCGGCGTGGGTGAGCACCTTGTCGCGCACAAAGCGGCCGTTGACGTAGCAGTATTGGTGGTCAGGCCGCGAACGGGCGGCGTCGGGCAAGCCTGCGCGGCCAGTCACCGTCACTGGGCCCACGCGGTGCTGCACGGCGACCGACTGGGTGACGAAGTCCTCGCCCAGCACGTCCGACAGGCGGCGGGCCAGTGCGTCTTGCGGGTTGCCTTCGCCGGGCACAAAGGTGGCGCGCCACTGCTCCACCAGCTTGCCTTCGTGCCAGATGGCAAAGCCCACATCTGGCCGCGCCAGCGCGTGGCGGCGGACCGATTCAATGCAGTGCGCCAGCTCGGTCGCATCGGTCTTCAGGAACTTGCGGCGCGCGGGGGTGGAGAAGAACAGCTCTTTCACTTCCACTGTCGTGCCCTGGCTGCGGGCAGCGGGGCGCAGCTCGCCGCTGCGCGCGTCCAGCAAAAAGGCGCTGGCCTGCGTGGGCGGGCGCGAGAGCAGGGCCATCTCCGATACCGAGCTGATGGCTGCCAGCGCCTCTCCCCGAAAGCCCATGGTGGCCACGGTTTCCAGGTCGTGCAGGTTGGTGATCTTGCTGGTGGCGTGGCGGCGCAGTGCCACGGGCAACTCTTCGGGCGGAATGCCCAGGCCGTCGTCTTCCACCGCAATCAGGCGCACGCCACCGGCCAGCAGTCGCACGGTGATTTGCGTGGCCCCCGCGTCCAGCGCGTTGTCCACCAGCTCGCGTACCACCGAGGCGGGGCGCTCCACGACTTCGCCAGCGGCAATCTGGCTGATGAGTTCGTCGGGCAGGTCGCGGATCGGGCGGCGCGTGCCGGGCAGGGATGCTTCGGGCGCGGAGATTTCGGAGGTGGGCTGGGTTGGGTTCACCCGTCAGATTTTAGGCGTCGGCCCCATGGGGATTTGATAGCAGGGTGATGAGGATAATGCGCGCTGCTTTCAACCTCCTCACCCCAGCCACGCAAGGCCCGTTCATGGAAATAGTGACCTTTCTGATCGATTTCATTCTGCACGTAGACAAATACCTGGAGGCGTTCGTGCAGAGCTATGGCATGTGGGTGTATGCGCTGCTGTTCCTGATCGTGTTTGTGGAAACCGGCGTGGTGGTCATGCCCTTTTTGCCGGGGGATTCGTTGCTGTTCATCGTGGGCGCGCTGTGCGGTGCGGGCCTGATGAATTTTCCGCTTGCGTGCGTGGTGCTCATCGTGGCGGCCATCCTGGGCGACCAGTGCAACTACACCATCGGGCGGTACTTTGGCCCCAAGGTCTTCCAGTGGGAAGACTCGCGCTGGTTCAACAAGCGCGCGTTCAACCAGGCGCATGACTTTTACGAGCGCTATGGCGGCATCACCATCGTCATTGCCCGCTTCATGCCCTTCATTCGCACCTTTGCGCCCTTTGTGGCGGGCGTGGCGGAAATGAGCCGCACCAAGTTCACGGCCTACAACGTGGGCGGTGCGCTGCTGTGGGTGCTGGGCATTGCCACGGCGGGCTACTTCTTTGGCAACCTGCCCTGGGTGAAGGAAAACCTGGACAAGATCATCTGGGCGCTGATTTTGGTGCCGGGTCTGATTGCGATTGCAGGGGCCTGGAAGGCAGGGCGCAACCAGCCTGCACAGCCCTGAATTTGCTATTGAATTGAGAGCTGCTAGCGCTTGTTTGATAAGCGCTAGCAGCTATTTTTGCTTGTACTCTGCTTATCGGCGCGGCGCGCGGCGCTGGTCTTTGTTTTCGCCAATTTCGTGGCCGATCAGTGCGCCCGCAGCAGCGCCGCCCACGGTGCCCAGAGTGCCACCAAAAACCGCATTGCCCACCAGGCCGCCAGCGGCGGCACCTACCCCTGTGCCGATTTGCGCATTGGTGGGGTTGGACGCGCAGCCGCCCATGGCCAGGGCAGCAACCAGGGCCGTGGCCCCGATGAGATGACGTGTGTGCAGCATGGTGTGTTCCTTTCGCAAGTGGAGATGGGCCGGTGCCTTCGCGTTTGGAAGCCGATGGTCTGGCCCATGGCTTCACTGTGAATCGCTACCGCCCTGCGCGGTGTCAGCCCTGGGCTTGCGCGTCTGTAGGAATTGGGGTGAATGCGGGGGGGATGGGCTTGTCACCGCACCGGCAGAGGTTCATCGTGGCTTGGGTTGCTTCACGAAATCATCAGGGCCCGACCGGGCTGGTGCACACGTCAAGGAGTGCGTCACGCGGTTGAACCGGCCTACAACAAGAAGGGAAAGTGCTCAATGTCTGAACACACCTCTCATCCCGCCCAGGGGCTCAACCGGCTGACCATTGCCCAGCAGATCAGCCTGCTGGCCGGGGTGGCAGTGCTGGCCCTGGTGGTCATCCTGGCGCTGAGCCTGGTGCGGGTGCAGCAACTGGGCGCCACGGTGGAAGAGCTGGGCCACGAACAGGTGGAGCGCCTGCAACTGGCGCTGCGCTGGCGCAGCAACATTGCGGTGAACGCCACGCGGGTGCTGTCCATCACCCAAACCGATGGAGACAACTTGCAAGGCTATTTCAAGGACGTGATAGGCAGCACCACGGCCGACACGACCAAGGTGCAGCAGCGCTACACCGAGCTGGAGAAAAGCCCCGGTGGGCTGCGCATTCAGGAAGAGCTTGCCACCGTGCGCAAGTCGTACCTGGAAACGCGCGACAAGGCGCTGGCCATGAAAAAGGCGGGTGATGTGGCGCAGGCCAGGGACTTTGCCTTGAAGGAGTTTGCGCCAGTGGTAGACCGCTACAACGCCGTGGCCGACAAGATGGTGGCCTACCAAATTGAGCGCTCGGAAGCCCAGGCGGCTGAGGCCAATGCGCTCATCCGCTCGTATCGCATGGCGGTGGTGGTGGCCGGTGTGGCGGGGCTGGCGTTGCTGGTGGTGCTGGTGGTGCTGGTGGCGCGTATCCGCCAGTCGCTCAGCGAAGTCAGCGGCGTGGCGCGCCGTATTGGCGAGGGCGACTTGTCCCGCCCTGTGCAGGTGAGTGGCCGGGGCGAGGTGGCCGAGATGATGCTGGCCATGCAGCAGATGCAGGCCTCGCTGGTGCGCATCGTGGGCGAGGTGCGCCTCAGCAGCGACAGCATTGCCACCGGCTCCAGCGAGATTGCGACGGGCAATGCTGACCTAAGCCAGCGCACCGAAGAACAGGCCAGCAACCTGGAAGAAACCGCCGCGTCGATGGAAGAGCTGACCAGCACCGTCAAGAACAATGCCGATACGGCACACAAGGCGGCCGCGTTGGCGGGCGAGGCTTCACGCGCGGCCGTGCAGGGGGGCGAAGTGGTGGGGCAGGTGGTGAGCACCATGGAAGAAATCTCCGCTGCCTCGCGCAAGATCACCGACATCATTTCCGTGATCGATGGCATTGCCTTCCAGACCAACATCCTGGCGCTGAACGCTGCTGTGGAGGCTGCCCGCGCAGGCGAGCAGGGGCGGGGCTTTGCGGTGGTGGCCAGCGAGGTGCGCAGCCTGGCCCAACGCTCGGCCGACGCGGCCCGCGAGATCAAGACCCTGATCGGCGCAAGCGTCGAGAAAGTGGAAAACGGCACCCAGCTGGTGAGCGAGGCCGGGCGCAGCATGGAGGGCATCGTGGCCCAGGTGCAGCGCGTGAGCGACCTGATTGGCGAAATCTCCAGCGGCACGAGCGAGCAGACCACCGGCATCAGCCAGGTGGGCGAAGCCGTCACCCAGCCGGACCAGGTGACCCAGCAAAACGCAGCGCTGGTGGAACAAAGCGCCGCCGCTGCCGACAGCCTGCGCCACCAGGCGGCCAAGCTGGCCGAGGTGGTGAGCGTTTTCCGTCTGGCGTCTTAGCCTGCCAGTTTTTTGGGCCAGCGAGGTCCTGTTCACGGTGCCCGAAAGGGCCGTGAACAGGTAGAAAGATCACACCGACCGGCTGCGCGCCAGCGGCGGGTTCTTGGCGAAGTAGCGGGTGATGCCGCGCATCAGCGCATCGGCCAGCTGCTGCTGGTAGGCGCTGCTGCGCAGGCGGGCTTCTTCTTCGGGGTTGCTGATGAAGGCAGTCTCTACCAGCACGCTGGGAATGTCGGGCGCCTTGAGCACGGCAAAGCCCGCTTGTTCCACGCGCGGCTTGTGCAGCCGGCCGATATTGCCAATCTCGCCCAGCAGCACGGTGCCCAGGGCCAGGCTGTCGTTGATCTGCGCGGTGGTGCTCATGTCCAGCAGGGCGCGCTGCACATGGCGGTCTTTGCTCTGCACGTTCAGGCCACCCACCAGGTCGGCCTGGTTTTCCTTGTTGGCCAGCCATCGCGCTGCCGTGCTGGATGCGCCGCTTTGGCTCAGCGCAAACACGCTGGCACCGCGCGCGGCGGGGGTGGTGAAGGCATCGGCGTGGATGCTGACGAACAGATCGGCCTGCACGCGCCGCGCTTTTTCCACCCGCGTGCCCAGGGGCACGAAGTAATCGCCGTCGCGGGTCAGAAACGCGCGCATGGGGTTGCCGCCCACGGTGGTGGCGTTGATGCGGTCGCGCAGCAGGTGGGCCACGCGCAGCACCACGTCTTTTTCGCGCGTGCCGGCGGGGCCAATGGCGCCGGGGTCTTCACCGCCGTGGCCGGGGTCCAGCGCCACGATGATGATGCGGTCGGTTTGTGTAGCTGTGGCCCGCCCGCCCGGGCGGTTGGCCGCCACGGGCGGAGCCGCCGGTATAGGCGCGGCCGGGGTGGGTGTGGCGCTGGGCCCGGGGCGGTCGGCGTGCTGGGCAATCAGGTCGCCCAGCGGGTCGGCTGGTTCGTTCGGCTTGGCGGGCGCAGCGGTTTTGTCCGCAGGGCGGGGCGGGGCAGACGCCGTGGCAGCAGCCGCTGGCGCGGTGGTGTCCCGCAGGCGCTCGGCAATCAGGGCTTCGAGCGGGTCTACGGGCTCGGCCGGGTACAGGTCGAACACCAGGCGGTGCTGGTAGGCCGCGATGGGCGGCAGGGTGAACACCTGGGGCTGTGCGGCCTGCTTCAAATCGACCACCAGTCGCACCACGCCAGGGGCGTTTTGCCCCACGCGGATGCCGGCAATGTTCGGATCGTCGGGCTTGACCTTGGCGACCAGTTCGCGCAGTTCGGGGCTGAGGTCAATGCCTTCGATGTCCACCGCCAGCCTGGGTGGGGTGGTCACGAAAAACTGCTTGGCCACCAGCTTGGTGTCCGACTCGATGGTGACGCGCGAATATTCGGGCGCTGGCCACACCCGCACGGCCAGGATGCTGGCGCCGCGCGCAATCTGCTGCGTGCCCAGCAGCAGCACCAAACTGCCGGCCTGCAAGAGGCTGCGCCGGCTGGGCGAGCGCGGTGGGCGGGCGGGGTGTGCGTCAGCGGTCATGCGCTCAATCCTTGGAGCAGGCTGCGGCCGGTGGCGGTGCCTGCACGCAGGGTGACTTGCCTTTCGGTTTCGTTCATTGCTTCAATGTGTATAGCAAGGTCCGCAGGCGGGGTAAGCGCTGCAGCCTTTTCGGGCCATTCTGCCAGCTTGAGGCCGGGGCTGGCAAAGATGTCCCGAAAGCCCGCGTCTTCCCACTCGCGCGGGTCGTCAAAGCGGTAGAAGTCGAAGTGCCAGATGGCGAGCTGTGCAGTTTCGTGCGGCTCCACCACGGCGTAGGTGGGGCTCTTGATGCGGCCTTGCACACCCAGCGCGCGCAGCAGGTGGCGCACCAGCGTGGTTTTGCCCGCGCCCAGGTCACCGTGCAGGGTGATGAACGCGTTGGCCAGCGCAGGCTGTGCAGCCAGCCGCTGGGCCCAGGCGGCGGTGTCGTCCTCGCTGCGCCAGGTGGTGGTGGCCTGGGCTGTGCCGGGGCTTTCTACAATCTGGCCGGTATGTGGTGCAACAGTCAACTCGTTCCTCAAATTCAGGAGTGGGCCCGCGAGCTGGGATTCTCCCAAATCGGCGTGGCCGGGGTGGATTTGTCTGCGTCAGAGCCGGGATTGATGCAGTGGCTGGCGCAAGGGTTCCATGGTGACATGCATTACATGGCCGCCCACGGCCTGAAGCGCGCCCGCCCGGCCGAGCTGGTGCCGGGCACCGTGAGCGTGATCACCGCGCGCATGGACTACCTGCCCCGCGACCGGGACAGCGCCCCCGCTGTGGCCCAGGCGGGCGGCTGGCAGGCCATGGAGCTGCAGCGCCTGCAGCGCCCCGCCGAGGGCATCGTCTCGATGTACGCAAGGGGGCGCGATTATCACAAGGTATTGCGCGCCCGCCTGCAAAAACTCAGCGACCGCATTGCCGAGGCCGTAGGGCCTTTTGGCCACCGGGTGTTCACCGATTCAGCCCCCGTGCTGGAGGCCGAGTTGGCCGCCCGCAGCGGCCAGGGCTGGCGCGGCAAGCACACGCTGGTGCTCAACCGCGAGGCGGGCTCCACCTTCTTTTTGGGCGAGATCTACGTGGACATGGCCCTGCCGGCCACCGAGCCCGTCACCGCCCACTGCGGCAGTTGCAGCGCCTGCATCGACGCTTGCCCCACGCTGGCCATCGTGGCGCCCCACCGAGTGGATGCGCGGCGTTGCATCTCTTACCTCACCATCGAATACGCAGGCCCCATTCCTCTGGAGTTGCGGCCCCTGATGGGCAACCGCATCTATGGCTGCGACGACTGCCAGCTGGTGTGCCCCTGGAACAAGTTCGCCCAGGTCAGTCGCCTGCCGGATTTTGATGAGCGCAAGGGCTTGTCGGGCCAGCAGCTGGTGCACCTGTTTGCGTGGGACGAGCCCACCTTTTTGCGCATGACCGAGGGCGGCCCCATTCGCCGCATCGGCCACGAGCGCTGGTTGCGCAACGTGGCCGTGGCGCTGGGCAACGCACTGCGGCAGGCTGACAGTGCGGAGCTGCGCAGCGCCCTGCAGTCACGCGCGCAAGACCCGAGCGAGCTGGTGCGCGAGCATGTAGCCTGGGCGCTGGCGGTTTGAGGTGAAATTGGGCTCTGACGCTTGATGGATAAGCGCTAGCAGCTATTTTTTTGATAGCAATCCGGTGCTTTGCAGCGTCTGCACCAGCCCATCGGTAAAACGCGCGTAGCCGGCTGCATTGGCATGCACGCTGTCGGCGCGCAAGCGGGCGTCTGCCAGCACGGTAGACCAGCCATAGGCATGCAGTGGAATCTTCAGCGCCTTGGCTGTCTCTGCGTACACATCGTGGTCGCTCAGGTGCCCTGCCGCTGCCATGAGCGATAGGCCGGGCACAGCCACCAGCAGCACCTGCGCGCCGCTGGCACGCGCCTGCTCGCCAATGCGGCGAAGGTTGGTGCGCGTGGTTTCGAGCGGCAGGCGCCGCAAAAAGTCATTGCCCCCAATGCTCACGATCACCAGCGCGGGCTGGTGTTCCTGCAGCAGGGCGGGCAGCCGCCCCAGCGCCTGGGCCGAGGTGTTGCCTGAAACACCTGCGTTGATCACGTTCCAGCCGGTGCGGGCGGCCAGTAGGGTGGGGTAGGCGGTGTCGGCCGATGCGCCCACGCCCGATGTCAGCGAATCGCCCAGCGCCAGCACGGTGGCACCCGCTGGCACAGGCTGGGTGGCAGGCTTTCGGCCGCAGCCGGGCAGCCCTGCGCCCGCAATGATGAGCGCCAGGGCACCCAGCAAGGCGCGTCGTTGCATCGTCGATTTCATCGCAAAAAGCCCAAAGCGAATGGCAGGCTGGCCACTCCCAGCACGGTAGACAGCGTGACGAGCCCGGCCACATAGGGCCCGTTGTAGCCCATGCGCGCCGCCAGCACGTAGCAGGTGGACGCCGTGGGCAGGGCCGAGAAGGCCAGCAGCACCGTGGTTTGCACGGCGTCGAGCTGGAACCAATGCGCCATGCCCCAGGCAATCAGCGGTTGAATCAGGTGGCGAATGGACAGGACCGACACCGTGAGCAGGCGGCTGCGGCCCAGCAGCCCAAACTGCATGCCCGCGCCTGCCGCCATCAACCCCAGGGCCAGCGATGATGCGCTGATGCGGCTCACCGTGGGCTCCATCCACCCCGGTATGCGAAAGCCCAGCAGGTTGGCCACCAGGCCCGACGCCGTGGCGATGATGAGCGGATTGCGCAGCAGTTCGCGCACAAAGCCCTGGCCGCCGTGGCGTGCCATGGGCCACACGGCGGCCACGTTGAACAGCGGCACGCACACGCCAATCAGCACGGCAATCATCAGCAAGCCTTGCGCGCCTGCCAGGCGCTCGGCAATTGCCAGGCCAATGAACGAATTGAAGCGGAACGCCACCTGTGCGCTGGCGGCATGGTCGCGGCGCTCCATGTGCGAGCCCAGCCAGGGCCAGTAGGGCAGCGAATACGCCAGAGCAATGCCCGCCACGCCCGAGAGCAGCCCCGCCGCCATCAGGCTGGATGCAGCGCCCACGTCAATCGGGCTTTTGACGATGGACTGGAACAGCAACACCGGAAACAGCAAGTAATACACCAGGCTCTCGACGGGTTGCCAGATCGATCGGTTCAGGGGGGTGTACCGGCACAGCAGGTAACCGAACAGGATGAGGGAGAAATCTGGAAGCAGGAGCTGGGCGTAATTCACGTTTCGAGAATACCTGAAGCGCCTGCCCCGAGTGGGCTGGCAGGCTATCAGCCGGCTGCTGCATCGGGCACCACGCACCGGCGCGTATGCCCCGGGTCTCTGTGCGAAATCCCTAGTCTTACTGTGTCATAAAAGTAGTTTTTCACTCATGCTGATGCGGCCGCAGC
>NZ_CAXIAK010000108.1:0-10103 GCF_964021665.1 uncultured Acidovorax sp. | reverse complement strand
GCGCTTGCGGCGTTGCAGTCCTTGCCAAGGTCCCGACCTTGGCAGCGGACCGCGCCTTGCAATCACAGGCTCGGGGGCCCAACGTGGGTACGTAAAAGTGCATAGCACGCTCTAGAAAGGACATGGCCGATATGATGCCACCCCAATGACTGCATCCCCCGCCATCCCCAATCCCCCCGCCGACCACGGCGTTGCCGCCACACGCTGGGTGGCCACGGGCAGCCTGCTGGCCCTGATCGTTCTGTGCCTGGCCTGGGAGCTGGTGCTGGCGCCTGTGCGCCCCGGTGGTACCTGGCTGGCCATCAAGGCCCTGCCGCTGTGCATACCGCTGGCAGGCATCCTCAAAAACCGCATGTACACCTACCGCTGGGTCAGCCTGGTGATCTGGCTGTATTTCACCGAAGGCGTGGTGCGAGGCTGGAGCGACAAGCCCCCATCGCAGTGGCTGGCCTGGGCCGAAGTGGCACTGTGCCTGGTGCTGTTCACCGCCTGCACGCTGCATGTGCGCCTGCGTCAGCGCAACGCCCGGGCGGCGGCCGATACCGCCGGGGCGTCTGTCTGACACGCCTCCGCCAGTCCTCCTGTTTACCGATCTTGAAGACGCTCTGCCATGACCTCTTTGCTTGACACCCTGCGCTCCATCGTGGGCGATGCCCATGTACTGACCGAAGGCGACCTCACCGCCTGGGAACAAGACTGGCGCCGCCGCGTGCGCGGCAAGGCCCTGGCTGTGGTGCGCCCGGCCAGCACGCCCGAAGTGGCGGCGGTGGTCAAAGCCTGCGCGGCTACCGGCACCGCCATCGTGCCGCAGGGCGGCAACACCGGGCTGGCCGTGGGCTCCACGCCCGATACATCGGGCACGCAGATCGTGCTCAGCCTCACGCGCATGAACGCCGTGCGCAACGTGGACACCGACAACCTCACCATGACCGTGGAGGCCGGCTGCATCCTGCAGAACCTGCAGGAAGTGGCGCGCAATGCGGGCGCACTGTTCCCCCTGTCGCTGGCGGCCGAGGGCAGTTGCACCATTGGCGGCAACCTGGGCACCAACGCAGGCGGCACGCAGGTGGTGCGCTACGGCAACACACGCGACCTGTGCCTGGGGCTGGAAGTGGTCACGCCACAAGGCGAGGTGTGGAGCGGCCTGAAGGGCCTGCGCAAGGACAACACGGGCTACGACCTGCGCGATCTGTTCATCGGCAGCGAAGGCACGCTGGGCATCATCACCGCCGCATGCATGAAGCTCTACCCCCAGCCCGCCGCCAAGCTCACCGCCTGGGCCGCCGTGCCTTCCATGGAACACGCCGTGCAACTGCTGGGCATGGCGCACCAGCAGCTCGGCGCAGGCCTGACGGGCTTTGAGGTGATGGGCCAGTTTGCGCTGAGCCTGGTAGGCAAGCACATGCCACAACTGCGCGTGCCCTTCCTGGGCCAGGACGATGCCCCCTGGTGCGTGCTGCTCGAAAATTCCGACAGCGAATCTGAAGAACACGCCCGCGCACGCTTCGAATCTCTGCTCGAAAAAGCGTTTGAGGCCGGCTGCGTGACTGATGCCGTAGTGGCCGAAAACCTCACGCAAGCGCACCAGCTCTGGCACATCCGCGAGAACATCCCACTGGCCCAGGCCGAAGAGGGCCTGAACATCAAGCACGACATCTCGGTGCAGATCTCGCGCATCCCGGCCTTTGTGGCACACACCGACGCGGTGCTGCAGCGCGAGATTCCCGGCGTGCGCCTGGTCAACTTCGGCCACCTGGGCGATGGCAACCTGCACTACAACGTGCAGGCACCTGTGGAGGGCGACCCCAAGGCCTTCCTGCGTGACAACGAAGAGCGCGTCCACCAGCTCGTGTACGACGCCGTGGCCGAGTTTGGCGGCTCGTTCTCTGCCGAGCACGGCGTGGGCGAGCTCAAGGCCGACAAGCTGGAGAAGTACCAGTCGCCCGTGGCGCTGTCCATGATGCGCGCCATCAAGCAGGCACTGGATCCGCAGGGCATCATGAACCCAGGGCGCGTGCTGAAAGCCTAAACAGCGCTGGGAACCTACGCGGGGCCATGCGCCTCGCGCAGCAGCCAGTCCCGAAACGCGGCCACCTTGGGCTGTGCGATGCATTCGGGGCGGTACACCACGTAATACGCCAGGGCCGATTCCAGCCGCACTTGCGGAAACAGCCGCACCAGGCGGCCCGCAGCCAGGTCGTCATGCGCCATCACGCTGCGCGCTAACGCCACGCCTTGGCCATCAATGGCCGCCTGCAGCACGGCGGCCGAGTTGTTGATGCGCAAGCCCCGGTCGGTGGGCACCCCCTGCACCCCCGCATGGCGCAGCCAGGCCTGCCAGCTGGCAAAACCCGTGCTGGTATCGACGGACTGGTCATGGATGAGCACCTGCCCGCGCAAATCGCCCGGGGCCTGCAGCGTTGCCGTGGCCAGCAACGCCGGGGCGCACACGGGGTACACCTCCTCGTCCATCAACTTCTCTGCCGCCAACCCTGGCCACAGGCCCCGGCCATAGCGCACGCCCACGTCGATGCGCTGGGCCACAAAGTCCACCGGCTTCAGGCTGGTGTCCAGCCGCAAATCGGTCTCAGGCCAGGCGGCCTGAAAGCGCTCAATGCGCGGAAGCAGCCACTTGGCGGCAAACGCCGGGCTCACAGTCACCGTGAGCACGCCGCCCGCACTGCCGCTGCGCAAGCGTTCCAGCCCCGCAGCCAAGCGCTCCAGCCCTGCGCGAATGTCAGGCAAGGCCTGCTCGGCCACTTCGGTGGTCACCAGCCGGGCACGGCCGCTGGTGCTGCGCACAAACAGCGGGCTGCCCAGCCAGTCTTCCAGCGTGCGCACCAACTGGCCCACCGCTGCAGGGGTCACATTCAGCTCTTGCGCCGCCAGAGAAAAACTCTGGTGCCTGGCACTGGCTTCAAAGGCACGCAGGGCATTAAGGTGGACTATTGATCGCATACCCGTAAAGTTTTTCTTTGGTGGCTTGCGACTTTATCTCAGTTGTTCAAGAGGCCTCCAAACCTAAAAATACGCAAGTTCTCAAGCCGCAACCGCCCCCAGAGGTGATCCCTTCCATGCAAATCAACGCCGACTTCACCCAACCTGCGCTCGTACACCCCCAGCAGCACCAGTGGGTGGCCTCACCCCAGGCGGGAGTGGAACGCATCATGCTCGACCGCACGGGCGCGGAGCGCGGGCGGGCCACCAGCATCGTGCGCTACGCGCCTGACTCGCGGTTTCCGCACCACCAGCACCCCGCGGGTGAAGAAATTCTGGTGCTGTCGGGTGTGTTTTCCGAAGGCGACCACCATTACCTACCGGGCTGGTACCTGCGCAACCCGGCAGGCTCGGGCCACGCCCCGCACAGCGCTGAGGGCGCCGTGATTTTTGTGAAGCTGGGGCATCTGCCGCCCGCCCCACACGCACCCGTCGACACGTCGCTGCGCATCAACACCCATGACACGTCTTGCTGGGCCACCGAAGGCGAGCACGCTGCGTGCGAGCTGTACCGCGACGCCGACGAGCACACCCGGCTGCTGCGGCTGGCGCCCCACCGCCTGCTGCCCCTACTGGCCACACGGCAAACCGAAGCCTTCGTCATCCAAGGCAGCCTGCACAGCTCAACCGACGAGCTGCCCGAACGCGGCTGGTTGCGCCTGCCGCCGGGTTCTACGGCGGTGTGGAACGCTGGCGCGCAAGGCGCTACCGTGTTCCTCAAAAGCACTACACCCCACACCGCCACAGCTTGAGCCCCATGCCGCAGACCTCCATGACCTCTACGCGCATCGCCATCCTCGGTGGGGGCCTCAGCGGCCTGATGGCGGCCCGTGCCCTGCATCGCCAAGGCATCCATGACTTTGTGTTGCTGGAAGCACGCAGCGCACTGGGCGGGCGCATCACCTCTTTCCAAAGCCCGGCCGCTTACACACCCACAACGGCTGCGCTGCACCGCTTTGACCTGGGCCCAAGCTGGTACTGGCCAGACTTTCAGCCCGACTTGCACGCGCTGATCGAGCACCTGGGCCTGGCCACCTTTGCCCAGTTTGACGAAGGCGACATGGTGATCGAGCAGTCGGCTCAGAGCGCGCCCATGCGCGTGCCCGGCTACGCCCAATCGCCTGCGTCCATGCGCCTGCTGGGTGGCACCGAAGCCCTGGTAGATGCGCTGAAGGCCGAGGTGCCCCCGCACCAAATCCGCACCAGCCACACCGTGCGCCGCTTGCGGGCCGAGGGCACGCAGGTGCACCTGACGAGTGCGGACGCCTTGGGGCAACACCACCACTGGCAGACCGAGCATGTGCTGCTGGCCCTGCCCCCGCGCCTGGCCGTGGCGCAGTTGGATTGGCAGCCGCCATTGCCTGCAGATTTGCACAATGCGTGGCAACGTACGCCCACCTGGATGGCGCCCCACGCCAAATACGTCGCTGTGTACGAAACACCCTTCTGGCGCGAGCAGGGTCTGTCAGGCCAAGCCCGCAGCGCACGCGGGCCCCTGGCAGAAATCCACGACCTGTCGCAGCCCGGCGGGGGTGCTGCGCTGTTTGGCTTTGTGGGCGTGCCGGCCGCTGTTCGAGCCACTGTGTCTGAAGATGTGCTCCGCCAGCACTGCCGGGCCCAGCTGGCGCGGCTGTTTGGCCCGGCAGCGGCACACCCGGTCGCCGACGCCCTCAAGGATTGGACCCAGGACCCGCTGACCGCCACCGCGCAAGACCAGAGCAGCACCGGCCACCACGCAGCTGCCCCTGTGGCCTTCCCCAGCGAAGGCGCCTGGGCGGAGCGCATCGTGGGCATCGGCAGCGAGTGGTCGCCGCAATACCCCGGTTACCTGGCCGGGGCACTGGACGCCACGCAGCGTGGCCTGCACGCGCTGGGCGTACCCGCCAGCGCAGCACTTTGACCAGCCCCCACTTGGCTCAGGCACACTGAACCCCTCAGCCGTTTGCGTGATTTCCACGCGAACCCACCTCCCTGATCGGCACTGCATGACCCTGCACCCCTCTGTTTTACGGCTGGCCATTGCCCAGGCCCTGTCGGGCGCCAACACCACCGTGGTGTATGCCACGGCCGCCATCATTGGGCACCTGCTGGCACCGCGCCCCGGCATGGCCACGTTGCCGATTTCGGTGTTTGTGATCGGCATGGCCTTGTCCACGCTGCCGGTGGGCGCGGTGGCACGCCAGCATGGCCGCCACGCGGCGTTCTTTCTGGGCAATGGGTGCGGCGTGGTGTCGGGGCTGCTGGCCAGCCTGGCACTGGTGCAGGCGTCGTTTGTGCTGTTCTGCATTGCCATGCTGTTTGGCGGCGCCTATGCGGCGGTGGTGCTCACCTTCCGCTTTGCAGCAGCCGAATGCGTACCAGCGGCCGACAAGCCCCGTGCCTTGTCGCTGGTGCTGGCCGGTGGCGTGTTTGCGGGGGTGCTGGGCCCACAACTGGTCACGGCCACCATGAACCAGTGGCCACCCCACGCCTACGCGGCCACCTACCTGTGCGCTGCGGCGGTATCGGTGCTGTCGGCCCTGGTGCTGCGCGGTGTGCGGTTTGCGGGCAGCCCCGCCATGCCCGCCACTGCAGGCGCGGCACCATCGGCTCTGCCTATCACCAGCAGGCCCATCCGTGAGGTGGTGCGCCAGCCCCGCTTTGTAGTGGCCATGCTGTGCGGCGTGGTCAGCTACATGCTGATGAACTTCATGATGACCTCGGCACCGCTGGCCATGGAGCTTTGCGGCCTGCCGCGCGAATATTCCAACTACGGCATTGAGCTGCATGTGGTGGCCATGTACCTGCCCAGCTTTTTCACCGGGCGGCTCATTGCCCGCTTTGGCGAAACCCCCATCGTTCTGGCGGGCCTGGCACTCACTGCCGCCGCCGCGCTGGTGGGCATGAGCGGCCAGACGGTGGCGCATTTCTGGTGGGCACTCGCCCTGCTGGGCGTGGGCTGGAACTTCGGCTTTCTGGGTGCGTCGGCCATGGTGCTGCAGTGCCACACGCCACAGGAAGGCCCGCGCGTGCAGTCCATCAACGACTTCGTGGTGTTCGGCACCATGGTCATTGGCTCGTTCGCATCAGGCAGCCTGCTCTCGGCCTACGGCTGGAGCACCGTGGCCGCGCTGACGCTGCCGCCCGTGGTGGTGGCTGCGGCGGCACTGCTGTGGATAGGGCGCGTGCGACAAGCGCAATCTTGCACGTAGCGAGTCAGTCGGCAGCGCAAGTGGGCCGGCCCGCTTAAAATCGCCCGCCTGGCCCGGCCCCTGCCGCGCGCCGCTTTACCTTGCGAGCCCCCACATGAACCAGCCTGCCGCCCCTGCACCGCAGCGCCCCGTGCGCTCCCAATACGAGGACCTGATGCGCTTGGTGTTCACCCAGGGGGTGGAAAAAGCCGACCGCACCGGCACGGGCACCAAGAGCGTGTTCGGCCACCAGATGCGGTTTGATTTGCGTGAGGGATTTCCGCTGGTCACCACCAAGAAGGTGCACCTCAAATCCATCATCGTTGAGCTGCTGTGGTTCCTCACGGGGTCGAGCAACAACAACTGGCTCAAGGAACGCGGCGTAACCATCTGGGACGAGTGGGCGCGCGAAGACGGCGAGCTGGGCCCCGTGTATGGCGTGCAGTGGCGCAGCTGGCCCACGCCGGACGGCGGGCACATCGACCAGATCAGCGATGTGATCCAAACGCTCAAAACCAACCCCGATTCCCGGCGCATCATCGTCAGCGCCTGGAACGTGGCCGACCTCAGCAAGATGGCGCTGATGCCTTGCCACGCGTTCTTCCAGTTCTACGTGGCCCCGGCGCAAGAGCCCGGGGGGCGCGGCACGCTGAGCTGCCAGCTCTACCAACGCAGTGCCGACATCTTTTTGGGTGTGCCGTTCAACATTGCCAGCTATGCGCTGCTCACGCACATGGTGGCGCAGCAGTGCGACCTGGACGTGGGGGATTTCATCTGGACGGGTGGCGACTGCCACATCTACAGCAACCACTACGAGCAGGTCACCACCCAACTGGCCCGCACGCCCTACGCCTACCCCACCCTGCGCATCAAGCGCAAGCCCGCCAGCATCTTCGAATACGAGTACGAAGATTTCGAGGTGCTGGACTACCAATGCCACCCGGCCATCAAGGCGCCTGTGGCGGTGTGACCCTGCGCCAGGGCAAGCAGCCGTAGCGCCCCAGGCCACGCGGCGTTTGCCACTTTTTTTCACCGCAGCCCGGGCGCTGCGGTAGTGCTTAGCAACCCTCTGACCTCCATCCCATATGTCTTCCGGCGGATTTCACGTACACGGCCCCCACGACCACGCCATTGAGCACGCCACGCATGGCCACGGCGAGCACCCTGCAGAGAGCCACGGCACTGAAGGCCATGGCAGCAGCACCAACAAAATCGCAATGTTCACCGCCATCGTCGCCACGGTGGGTGCCATCTTTGCCTACATGGGTGGCGCCACGCAGGCCAATGCGGGGCTGATGAAGAACGATGCCGCCATCAAGAAGACGGAAGCCTCCAACCAGTGGAATTACTTCCAGTCCAAGAGCACCAAGCAGTCGCTGGCCGAACTGGCGCGCGACATGACGCCCAGCGAGCAGGAAAAGGCCAAGTACCAGGCCAAGATTGACCGCTACGAAACCGAGAAGAACGAGATCAAGAAAGCTGCAGAGGGCCTGGAAGCCGAAGCCCGCGCCTTTGATGAAAAGAGCGAAGCGCAGATGCACCAGCACCACCGCTGGGCGCAGGCCACCACGGCGCTGCAGGTTGCGATTGCCCTGGCCGCGATTGCGCTGCTCACACGCAAAAAATGGCTGGAATGGGGCATGTACGGCGTGGCCGCCATTGGCCTGGGCGTAGGCACCCTGGCGCTGCTCCATATCTGACCCCTCTTACCGCACAGGCCACCATGCAACCGCTGCACCTGATTTACGCCCGCGCCGCCAATGGCGTGATTGGCAAGGACAACACCATGCCCTGGCACCTGCCCGAGGACATGGCGCATTTCAAGCAACTGACGCAGGGCTGCGCGGTCATCATGGGCCGCAAGACTTGGGATTCATTGCCCCCACGTTTTCGGCCGCTGCCGGGGCGCACCAACATCGTGGTCACCCGCCAAAGTGACTGGCAGGCCGAAGGTGCGCTGCGCGCTGACAGCCTGGAAAGTGCACTGGCCCTGGCCCGCGCAGCCACCACCGAGCCCCACCGCCCGGTGTGGGTGATGGGCGGAGCACAGATCTACGCCCAGGCCTTGCCCCTGGCCAGCCGGGTTGAGGTCACAGAGATCGCGCAGGACTTTGACGGCGATGCCTACGCCCCCACACTGGGCGCTGAGTGGAAGGAAGCCGCGCGCAGTTCGCATGTCTCCACCAACGGCCTGCCCTTTGACTTTGTGAGCTACGTGCGGGACTGAGTGGCGATTTCTCAGGTCGCACCTAAATGCTCTTGATTTCATAGCTGCTAGCGCTTACCCATCAAGCGCTACAGGCATTTTTACCTCTATACCACTGGGCCAGCTACCGCGTCCATTTTTTCATTGGCCTGACGTAACCAGCGTGCTAAAGCGGCGTTTTTCTCAGGAGGGAAAGCGTCCATGGCCCATCGAAAAAGTCCCACACGCGCGGCAAAACAACGCCGCATCGCGCACTTCCTGGCGCAGGCCCTGCACGCAGCGGCCCCTGGCCAAAGTGCCACGTTGACGGGGGTACAGAAGGCCGACCTGGAAGCCCGCACCGTCGGACGCGTGGTCTTTCCCTGGGACGCTGACTACGACGCGGACCGGCAGGAAACCAACCCTGCGTTCCAGTATTACCCCCTGTCATCGTGTACTGCGCTTGCGAAACCGACGTGCTGGTGAGCATGGGAGTGGCCAGGGACGCGGGCTTGGCGGTATCGGTACGCTCAGGCGGGCACAGCACGGCAGGGTATTCGGTGAACACCGACGGCATGGTGATTGACCTGAGCGAGATGAAGGGCGTGGTGCTGGACGAAGACCGGGCACTGGTGCATGTGCTGCCCCGCACGCCGTTTGAGGTGTTCAACGGCGCACTCAACGGCACGGGCTGGCATGTGCCCACGGGGGCTTGCGGCAGCGTGTGCGTGGCCGGGTTTGTGCAGGGTGGAGGCTATGGCTACACCTCGCGGACGTTTGGCATCCAAAGCGACAAGGCGGCAGCGTTTCGCGTGGCGCTGGCCAGCGGAACGGTAGTGACTGCCAACGAACGCGAGAACGCCAACCTGTTCTGGGCCTTGCGCGGCGGCACGGGCGGCAACTTTGGCGTGGTGCTGCAGGTCAGCTACCACATGGTGCGTCTGCCGTCGGTGTGGGGCTGGTCCATTACCTGGCAAGCCGAGCAGGCAGCGCAGGTGCTGGCACTGCAGCAAAAGGACTACACCCGCCAGGGCGCCCCCGAACAGCTGGGCTACATGATGAACCTGGGCTACTACAACGGGCAGGTGGTGTACATGGTGCAAGGCATGTACTGCGGCCCGCGGGACGAGGGCTACGCCGCCATCCAGCCCTTGCTGCAAATTCCAGCCCCTGCTGCAAATCACCGGCGCGCAACTGGTGGTGGACAAGGTGGGCACGTACCCGGAGCTGAACAACTATTTTGAAGACCACCCCTACCCCCTGCCGCAAGACCTGCCTGACGGCATTTGCGAGACCAAGGCCAGCGGATATATCGACAAGCCCATTCCCCAGGCGGTGTGGCAGCAGGTGATCGACCAGTTCCACCAGGCCGTCAACCCCTGGAGCATGGTTTACACCGAGCCCTACGGCGGCGCGATTGCCCGCTACCCGGTGGAAGGCAGCGCCTTTGTGCACCGCCATGTGGACATGGACATCGTGATTGACGGCTGCTGGCGCAACGAAGAAGAGCGCGTGAAGGTACAGGCCTGGATCGACGGGCTGTATGACCTGCTGAGGCCCTACATGAACGGGCATGTGTACCAAAACTACCCCGACCGGACTCTGAAGGACTTTGCCAAGGCCTACTGGGGCGATGAGACGTATCGGCGGTTGCGCGAAGTCAAGACGAGGTACGACCCCACCAACTTCTTCTGCTACTAGTGTGGTGTCTCAAAAGTAATCATCAAATAATGGTACTCGCTGCCCGCGCC
>NZ_CAXIAK010000107.1:0-10136 GCF_964021665.1 uncultured Acidovorax sp. | reverse complement strand
GCATCTGTGGCGCGGGCAGCGAGTACCATTATTTGATGCTTACTTTTGAGACACCGCACTAGATACGATGTATAGTAAAGTTAAATCACTTTTCGCACTTCCATAGATACAGTCTAAACAAATAGCCCCGCAAATGGGGCTTTTTTGTTTGTTGGTCTTTTACAACGGGTACGGGTTGCACTACGGGTAAACATGGGGCCTTGCCGCCCCATACCCCAGCCCCCAAGCCTTCGGCGCGTGGCTATTCGCCACTTTGTGGCCCCCGGTTTGTCCCTCAGAAAGTGATAGAGCTACAGTTACGCCATGAAATTTGCAGCTTTGGCGGCGTGGGCCGCTTCTCACCCTTGGATAGCCAGCGCGGTGGCGGTGCTGGCGTTGTTTTTGGCCGCTGGTCTTGTGTCGCGCATGGTGCGCAGGCGAAGCCGCCCGCTACTGAGGTCTGCAAAGGAACAGGCGGCATTCAAGCCGATGCAGACTGTGTACACGCCCAAAAGATACAGGCGCGAGAGATAGGGCTACCTTGGGCGATAGGCCGCCACAACATCGGCAGGAGTTGAATAAGGCTGCTGCGCTGGTGGAGGCTGAAAACTTGCGGACGTTTGAGAGGCAGAACGACTGGAGCCAGTTGGAGCGCCGCCGCCCTCAGGGACTTCCAGCACCAAAGGCTTATCGTTTGAACCGGAGGCCATTGCGGGTGCATCACAAGTGATGGCGATAGCCTTATTGGACTTAAAGCGAAGAATACCGGCGCAATCGGTAAGAGGTTCCCAGGTGTAGCCAGCGGCTTTCAAGTCCCGACTGTCCAAGGTTGCAATGCGCTGGCCGGAACTACTGACGGAAAAGGTATATACGGTTTTTTCTCCCATGGTGATTCGGCCAGTAAGGTGCAAACCCTTGCTTGCATATGGCTCGGGCTCATCGACAGGAGAAAGCTCTGCCTGGCTGGTTTGGACGGGTGCGGGGGAAGGCTTTTGGACTGCCTGGGGCGGTGGAAATGCAGCCCGCATGAGGTCATCCTGGGGGAGGGATGACACATCGACAGGGGGAGATAGCTTAGTAGCCTTCTGCGGCTTTTCTGAGGGCCAGAAGGCCCAAATGCACGCGATGGCAACGACGACATAGAACGCACGCGAAAACAGCATGAAGGCGCGGTACTCACTCTTAACGTCCGTAGCTGCACTTTCAGAAACTGAATTGCCGTTGGTGTGGCTCTTGTAGAGCGGGAAATATTGGGACTTGTATTCGCGCTCTTCGGTGGTGATTACAGCGCCACGGTAGCCAGCATGCACCTTGCGTATGTAGCGCCCCTTCTTGCCCAGAATGTCCGCGCTCCTGACCTTGATGAGCATCGCAACCAGCCCGGCTATAGGCTGATTAATGTCACGGAAGTTTTGGGTCATCAGAAGCACATCGGCATTGAAATGCCGATGAAGCTTGAACCACTCGACCACCTGGGGATCCGTGCCGAGCTTGGGAAAAGAAACGTGGCATTCGTCGATGACGTAGAGCGGACCTTGGCCGCTTTCTGGGTGTTTCCAAGTGGTGTAGTAATCCCAAACAGAGCCAAAGACAGGGGCTGCGACCTTGGCTGCTTGGGAGTCAGCAACGTGGACAACTTCACTAAGGGACGTGGACTCAGAAAAGAGCTTGAACGCTTGGCCGTTCCCGTTATCGTCGATCGAGTTTGCATCCCAAACGCCAAGGACAGGGGCAGGTCTGCGGCGAATCTGGATCAACGAGCGGTAGCCGGGGTCAATGGCTGCGAACACCTCGACATTCAGGGGCAGGTTAGTGATAACCAGGCGACCAGTCTGGAGAGCCGCCAGCACGTGATACACGGTAGCCTCATAGCTTTTGCCAGAGCCTGGGATGCCTTCAAGACCGTTGATCATGAGCCGAGCCTAGTAAAGGGAATGAGCTGGAGGACGAGGCGTATGGCGATAGCTGCAACGATGATGCCGGAGGCAGGGCCGACGCCGAGCAAGCCCAAGATGTTGATGATTTCCGCAGGCATGGAAGACCAGGCACCGAGGTTCGTGGTAATGGCTTCAAACTGAATGCCCTGCAACAGGCCGACGATGATGGACAGAAACTGTTCCAAAGGCCAGCAAATTACATCTTTTGCGAAGTCCCACGCAGCCTTAAAAACGGAAACGGCCAAATCCGAAAACCACGCAATAACAGCCGTGATTTTCTCCAGCAGCATTGAAAAAAATTTGCCCATATCAACCACCGAAAATCAAACGACGAGCCAGCAAAAGAGCGCTTGCAATGATGACTAGCTTTGCAACGTCCCAGACCCAACAAGGAGGGCTAACGTCTTGCAATCCGCCATTTGTCCATCCGTCAATGGTTAAATCGACTTTCCACGACGGGCAAGTGCCGGCGGAAACGTTGGGCAGCAGAGAGGGGGCGAGATTAAATAAAGGCGTTGCTTTTATTTCCTGAAGCTTGGAATTCCACACGCCGGTTATTCCGTCTGGGTATTTGGGTTCATAGAGCTTAGGCTGCTCTGGCAAAGGCTTGTCTGTTACTTCGACCTTCTCACAGGCGGCGATTTCTGGATACTTTTCGCAGAGGCTTTTGTCCTGTTCCTCTGTTGGCTTGTCTTGACCATCAGGCGTGGGGTTTTCAACAGGGTTTGGATTGGTTGAAACGGTTTCACCAGGTTTGACGTCAACACGCCAGGGACTATCAGGAGTCGGAGCCGGCACTATATCGACATAGGGCTGGCGGTACTGCTGGGGGTCAGTATTTGGGATTGGCTGAGGTTCGCCAGTGGGCACCCGAAGTGGTCGATTGGCGGGGTTTTCGCCGGGTGCTGGGTTGATAAACGGCTGTTCGACGGGCAGAGGCGTACCTTGGGGAAGTTCCAGGGGGACACTATCAGGCATGGGCCATCCGGGCTGATTGGCTGGGTTCAATGCCTCGACAAGTTCCTGCTGTGTTAGCTCTTTTGGCTGGGGGGTCTGTGTGCAACCGGCTGGGGTTGAATACCAGCCAGCGGGGCAATCAGATCCGCGCACCCTAACATCAAATTCAGTGGTCGTGTTGCCCTGGATTTTCGAATAGACACGAAATTTAGCGTAATTTGTACCGGCGGCCTTAAAGGTACCAGCATATTCCCATGTTTGCCGAGAATCAGGGTCAGGGTGAGCTTGCGAAGCTGCTTGCGCAATTCCTGCAAATTTGATCCCGGCCGCGTCAATGCTTGAATACCAATCAGTAGCCAAAGGGCCAGACACAATCGAATATTCATAGCCAGTAGAAGGCACGGCGGAAGGGTCGGCCCTTGTCCATTTGCCCGTTGCGACGTCGTAGGTGACCGCAGCGACTCCGAGCCACGCAGCAATCCCGACAGCGGTACGAATACCGGGATTCAGATAGAGAGCAGCAGCAGCAATGCGCGGCGCATTTGCGGCAAGCCTGTATGCAGCTGGCATCTTGACTGCTTGACCGCCGACGTTCGCAGTTAAAGCACCTGCTTGGTTGATCACCTTCCCATAAACACGATCGTTCGCCGATGCTGCGTAGGTGTGACCGGCAGCAGTTGAAGCGTAGCCAGAGGGGGCAGCAAGCTGGGCGTATCCGGCGTGGGCAGACAGAGCCAAAAACGAGAAAGCAGCAATGAGGGCTTTTTTGATCATGGGTTAGACCGGAAGCCAAGAACAAAACAGACGGCACCCAAGCCGCCGAGCATGCCCATGAGGGCAAAGAACAGAGCGACGAGGGCGCCGGAAATCATGGGTAAACCTTGATTTCTTAGACCTTGCGCACGATGCGCTTGGCGAGGTCAGGACCCTTGAAGGCGATGGCAATACCAATGACCAGCAGGCCAGCAGCCACCACCTTAGCGGCGATGCCGGAGAGATCAACCGCATCGATGAAGGCGTTCCAGTCAGAAGTAGCGTGAGCAGGCACCGCGGTAGCGACCATTACGCCAGCAGCCAGGAAAGCTTGAGAAACCTTGTTTTTGAAGTTGAAGCGCATGATTTTTTCCTTGAAAAAAAAGTTGTTGAAAAGGTATCGGGAATCGACACCGCGAAGGCAGAAGCCTTGACGCTGCGGACTCTCACAACTTGCGCACCATGCCAACGGCAATGGATAGCAACCAGCCAATGAGGAAGCTTGAAAACACGAAGCCAAAACCCCAAGCGATGACCTTCAAAACCAGCTCGGGTGTGATGCCGACCAAGGCAGGATCGAGCAAGGTTTCCAGGCTGATCCAAACCTGTTCAGAAGGAGGACAGGGGTTTGTTTCAGTGGTGCAGGTGAAAACAAGCATGATCAAAAAATGCCCTCGTAGTCTTCACCGGCAAGGATGGATTCGCATTCAGGACATTCAGGCAAAGCCGCGTTAGCGGCCTCGTCAGAGCGGGGCTGAAAGTCATCTTCGGTGCCAACGAAACCGCAGGCGTAACACTCGATTGGTGTGCACATGGCTGAGGCCTCAGGTCTCGTAAGGTTCTGGATTGCCGCACTCGGGACATTCCATCTCATCAACTTCAATCAGTTCCTCAATGTCAGAGTCGTAGACTTCATGTGATCCAGTCTTGAACTCGATGAGATGACCCTCGTACCCGCAAAGGCCGCAAGCGAAATTAGCCATTTGTTTTTTCCTTTTGATAAAGGTTGTCCAAGTCAATGACCTGGGGACGGTGGAAAGGCTCGGTGTGATCCTCAATAAGCTGGGCGCAGGTTTCGAGGTCATCCAGCGTTGCAGCCTCGGTGAGCAACATGACCCACTCGGGCTGCCCATCGTCTGGATTGGGGGCGAGAAATGCCCCCGTAGTGCGCGACTGGATGACGAAGCGCATGGCTTAGGCAGGGGCCTTAGTGGAGGCTGGCTTGATGCCCAACAGGGTCAGCTTGACGCTGTTGTCAGCACCGGCGACGACGTCGAACTCACAGTCGCAGAGGATGCCGCCGAGGGGCCATTTGTCCTTAAGGTGTGCCCACTTCTGGAACTCGGTGGAGTCGCCAAACTTGAAAGGGCGGGTGACGACGCCGATGGAGTCACCGGACTGGCTTGCCGCGATATCCACGGAGAGGTGAAAGGTAGTGGAGTCATACCCACGCCCTTCAATTTCGCCCTTGCTGGACTTGATGCCGTGGAGCACGGCGGTGTTTTTCATCTTCATGTTTTGGGTTCCTAAACGGCCAAGGTTGATGCCATCCGCGCATGGCCAGTGCGGGGGGCGCGAACGCGAGCGAAGGCACGTTCAAACGCGCCGGATATCTCTTGCTTGCTGAACTTCTGCAAACGGCCTGGGGCTTTTTTGTTGAGAAGAATTTCTTCAATGAAACTGGTGTTGCCGAGGTGCTCGAAACACAGAGCGATGCTGGGTGCAGCCGTGTCCATGAGCCATTGCACATTGCGCTTCACTTCAGCGCAGATGGTTTCAGCGGCGAGGCGCTTTGTGGTGGGCACGGGCTCGGGAGTGACCTGGGCACCGGCTTCACGGAGAAGGCGCGAATGCCATTCGCTGGCACCTGCGAAAAAGTCAGCAGGGCGGCGGAGAATGTCGGACTCGAGCACGCGGAGCTTGTTGCCCCAGCGCAGTTCAGCGCGAATCCAGGGACTGTCATCCTTAGGGCCGAATAGCTGGTGGCCCTTCTCATACACGTTGGTTTGTTTGCCCGCTTCTTTGCTGCCGAAGTAGAAGGAGCGTGCGCGACCATTGCACCAGTCGCCAACCAGGTTGCACTTTGGTTGTTTGCCGCAGTGATCCATGAGGCCAGCCTGATAGTCAGCCTTCACGCGATCCATGCCACCGCTGAAACCGTCGAAGAAATCTAGGGCCAGATCGACGCGGGTGATAGTGGCGCAGGTGGCTTCAACGATGTTGGCGAGGCGATGATTGAAGCCAGTTTCAGCGAAGGTGCAGGCAGTACCGTAGAGGTTGCAGTGAATGGTTTTGGCCTGGGCGTTCTGGCGTGGGCTGTCGCCCGATGCCAAGTAGCCGACCCAGCCGCATTCGACTTCATTGCGGACGATCGACCACCGGAAGCGGTAGAAGTCGTGCCCCTTGCGAATCTCGGGGTACACGGAGAAATCAGGGCCGAGGGCTTCGCAGACTTGTTCGGCCAAGGCTTTGGCCTGGGCGCTGGCTGCAAAGTCGGGGTCAGGCAATTCGCGCAGAGCCTGAGCGAGGCGCTTTGTCCTGTTTACGTCGTCAGAAAAGCGAGGCGAATCGTGAAGGGGAAAAAGGTCATCAACAGTCGGGGCAGGAGCTGCGCGGAGGTTGCAGGTGAAGCGCACCCAATCGACATGAACAACCTGTTTTGTCTTCTGCCGCTCAGCAGTCAGGCGGAGCTTGACTTCATTGCCATCAAGAACGAGGTCAGTTTTCTTTGCACGGGTCATATACATGCCTTAGCCAAGTCAACAAGCCAGGTGGCGAACGCTTGAGGGGTGCGCTCACGCTCGGGCCTACCCATGCGTTCAACGGTGGTGACGGTGGCCTGTTCACTGAAAGGAATTTCGGGAACAGGGCCGACAATGTAGAGGCAGGATTTTTTGGGGGCACGGTGTCCCCACCAGCTCTGCATCACTGGAACGAGAACGCCGCCGAAACGATCACGCATGCCAAAGCCGATACAGCCAGCTTCGGCCCAGAGGCGGGATGCGTAAGGGTGCTCAAGAACGCCGCCGAACTGGCGAACCTTCTCCATAGCCCAGAGGCTTAGCTCTTTTTCGCCAGGTCTAGGCTTTGCCATGTGCGAGAGCTGGCCCCATGCGCGGCATGGAGGATGAAAAACGCCAGGTACGCCACCCGGCCAGGTCAACGCATCGCGGGTTGCGTCGTAGCAGTCACACCCGAGGGCCGCGTAATGGTTGACCTTGCGGACGAACAAGGCAGCAACATTTGATGATGGTGAATTCATGCTTGTGCCTGGTTCAGGTTCTCCCCGTGATTACCATCGGGGAGGGGTTGAGAGAGGGCGGCGCAATCCGCCACTTCCCCGCGGAGCGGGGCCCCTTCTGCGGAAAGCGCCGCCCGGTCATAGGACGGCACAAAGCCACCCAAAAACTGGGCGATGCTCAGCCACTGGTCCCGGTTGCGGGGCGTGCAGACTGTCATTCGGAGCGCTCCACGTCAGACGCGCAGCGTGGGCAAACCATGTGCGACTCATTCGAGTCATAGTCTCCGTCGTAGCCGAGCATGTCGTCAGCCTGATGGCCCGTACCCTCCCAACCGCAGGCAGGGCAAAAAAATGGCTCGTCGTAAAGGTCGTTGTGGTACTTCATGACAAATCAGATTTGCAGGTTTAGACTAATGGTGACCAAAAAGGTAATACCAAGCAGGTAATACCAAACTGGTAGCGTTTATACCAAGAAGGTAGCACCCATGAAACAAATACCCGAGCTAATCGACAGGGCTTTAGAAAAAACAGGAACAGTCTCAGCGCTTGGAAAAGCGCTAGGAATACCGCCCGCCATGGTGTCGATGTGGAAGAACGGGACGAAGCCATGCCCGCCAGAAGATCAAGCGCGGATAGCTGCGATTGCGGGGATTGATCCGATACAAACCCTCGTTCGTGCCCACATCGAAAAGCACGAGGGAACCGAGAAAGGTGACCAGCTGGCGCGGGTCTTGGGAAAGTTCTTAGTAGCGACTGGCGCGGCAGTCGCTACAAGTGGAGCAAGCGCAGCAGCGGCCATTTCACCGACATATAGAAGCCTGCTCGACTTGATACGATGTATATTATGTTAAATAGCTCAGCAGCAAACATCGAAAAAAATTAAACGCCTGGTGGAGATACGCCGCTTGCCCGCCCGGCATCTGCTGCTGATGACTGGATGCCTACCTCTAGGGCCAGGGCCGAGCTGACTGCCGGAACTGGCGACGTACCGATCTGCGGGACGTTTCAACGAATGTGTTGGACGGCAAAATTTCTTTTCAGCCGACCCAACACATTAATGTGCGGACTTTTCACAGAGACGCTTCACGATTTCCAGAAGCTTCATGGAATTGAAGGGTTTCACCAGATAGGCATCAGCGCCAGCAGCAAGCCCCGCTTCAATATCACGCGGTTGCCCCCCGCGCTGTCACCAACACCACCGCAGGCAATCCCAGAGCTGGGTTGGTTTTCAAGAGACGACACAAGTCCAAGCCATTCATGCCACCCGGAAGCATGATGTCGAGCACCAGTAGATGCGGACGCACTCGGTGAACCATCTCTAAACCTTCAGACGCATCTGAAGCCTCATAGATTTCATAGCCATCGAACTCCAGCATCATTCGAATCAAATGGCGGAGGTCGGCATGATCTTCGACGATCAGAATGCGTGCGCTCATCGTGTATCTATTTTTTGCCTGCCGAGGAAAAAGAAAAAACACCTTCATCAAGGTGCGATTCAAGAAGACTTTGCGGTTTTCCTCGATGGGAAGTGACTTGGCAAGAGACCCAGGCGGCGGTTTGGCCCCCCGCCAAAGCAATCGGCCCAAGGCCCAAAGCGAAGCCTACGCGATCTCACCGGTCTCAGGCACACAAAACTGCTGAAACAGCACGCCCATGACGGCCAAGGCCTGTGGGCTGGCGATCTGGTAGTAGATGTTTTTGCCTTCACGGCGGGTACTGACCAAGCCTTCTTCGCGCAAGACCCCCAATTGCTGCGACAGCGTAGGCTGACCAATGCCGACCAGCTCCTCCAGCTCCCCTACCCGCTTCTCGCCCTCGGTGAGTTGGCACAGCAAAAGCAAACGGTCGGGGTTGGACAACGCCTTCATCAGCCTGCAAGCCGTATCTGCCGAACGCCGCATGGTTGCCAAGTCCATGGCAGTGGTGCCGTCAACGTCCATTTCCATCGACTCCATATTCAATTTCATTGACTATAGTCTATTGACTGACAATATATAAGTCAACATACTATGTGCCAGTTCATTCAGCCCGATCAATCCCGTCCCCCTACTCATCTTTGAGGAAACATCCATGAAAAATGCCCATGACCTCGTGCAAGACGCCAAGCTGCACGTGCAGGAGGTGCCGCTGGACCTGGCGGAAAAAGCCATTCAGCAGGCGGACGTTCTGATCGATGTGCGTGAAGCCGAAGAGTACATGGCTGGGCACATTCCGGGTGCTGTGCACATGTCGCGCGGCGTGCTGGAATTCAAACTCAGCGGCACCCCTGCTCTGGCAGCGCGCGACACCCGAATCACGCTGTATTGCAAGACGAGCGGCCGCGCCGCGCTGGCAGCCTGCGCGCTGCAAAGCATGGGCTACTTGAACGTGCAGTCCATTGCTGGCGGATTTGATGCATGGGTGGCTGCCGGCAAGTCGGTAGCGCAGCCAGAGCAGCCATCGTTTGAATAACCCACAGGCCGTCCACGCCACCTAATTTTCCCTTTTCCCAAAGGTGCCTCATGGTGGGGCACCACAACTCTCTGGAGGAACCATGAAATTCAACGTCGGAACCATAGATCGCGTATTGCGGATCGTTGCCGGTCTCGTGCTCATCGCCCTGGCCGCGACCGGCACCGTAGGGTGGTGGGGCTGGCTGGGGGTCATACCTCTTGCCACCGGGCTGTTTAGGTTCTGCCCCGCGTACACCCTGCTGGGCATCAACACCTGCCCACTGAAGAAGTAACCCCAGCGCGGCACTGCCGCGCGCACCGCGAGGAATATGCAATGAGTACTTTTGACCACGCAGGCCTGATCCAGGGCATCAACGAGAGCCTGGCTACTTTCCGCAAGGCCCAGCCCGAGACCATGCGAGGCTTTTCACAACTGGCGCAGGCCTCGATGGCCGAGGGCGCGCTCAGCAGCAAGCACAAGGAATTGATTGCGCTGGCCATCGGCGTCACCCAGCGCTGCTCTGGCTGCATCGGTTTTCACGTCAAGGCACTGCAAAAGCTGGGCGCTACCCGCACCGAGCTGGAAGAGATGCTAGCCGTGTGCGTCTACATGGGCGGCGGCCCAGCACTGATGTACACGGCCGAGGCTTTGAAGGCCTGGGACACCATGGCCGCAGCCGCCGCTTGATTTTCATGCCACCGGGGAGCGACGAATCCTCTCCGGCCTGACGCAGCAAAAGCACGCGGCGCCACAAAGGGCCGCGCGCAAGAAACCTTCATCCCAGGGGTCTCCTCGTTTTCAGTGCAATAAGTGACGGTACGAAAAGCTAGCACTGG
>NZ_CAXIAK010000106.1:0-10161 GCF_964021665.1 uncultured Acidovorax sp. | reverse complement strand
CGACTTGCTGGCTGTTTTGGTGCCAGAGGAGTTCAAGCCTGGCCGGGATGAGCTGTCGGCCCTGGTGGCGCAGGCGATCAAGCAGGGGGACTTCAGTGCCAAGGTTGGCAAGCACCTGCAGTGCTATGGGACCCCGGCAGCGGCTGCAAAGCGTGTAGTTTTTCTGGGAACAGGAGACGGCTCGGCGCGTGCTGTGCGGCAAGCGGTGTTGTCTTTGTCTGGTTTGCTCAAAGGGCCACAGATCAAGCGCATGGTGGTGTTGTCTGCATCGCCGCTGGCAGCTACCCACGTCAGCATTTTATTGCAGGCGGTGGCAGAGGCCAGCTATGTCTACACCACCACCAAGTCCAAAGCCGAAGAGCGCGCGCTGACCCGCTGTGTGGTGGGTGTAGCCGATGTGGCTGCTGCCCGTGCGGAATTTGATGCCGGAGTTGCTTTGGTCGCAGGTATTGAACTGGCCCGCGAATGGGGCAACCGGCCCGCCAATTACGCCACCCCCACCATGCTGGCCGATGCGGCCAAGGCTTTGGCCAAGCAACCCCGTGTGCAGTGCAAGGTGCACGGCCCCGCAGAAGTAGCCAAGCTGGGCATGGGCGCTTTCATGGCGGTTGCCCAAGGCACCGAACAACCCCTGCGCTTTATTGAACTGCACTACCGTGGTGCCGACAAGGATGTGCCTGCCGTGGTTTTAGTGGGCAAAGGCATTACCTTTGACACGGGCGGTATCTCCATCAAGCCTGCGGGCGAAATGGACGAGATGAAGTTTGATATGTGCGGGGCGGCCAGCGTGTTGGGGGTGTTCAAGGCCCTGGCCGAGCTGCAGCCCACATTGAACGTGGTGGGTTTGATCCCGGCGTGCGAAAACATGCCCGACGGCCGTGCCGTGAAGCCTGGTGATGTGGTTACCAGCATGAATGGACAGACCATTGAGATTCTCAATACCGATGCGGAAGGACGTTTGGTGCTGTGCGATGCGCTCACCTATGCGGCGCGCTTCAAGCCAGCAGCGATCGTGGACATTGTCACGCTGACCGGCGCCTGCGTGATTGCGCTGGGCGGGGTGCGCAGCGGCCTGTATGCCAACCGTGATGAGCTGGCGCATGCATTGCACCAAGCCGGTGAAGCGTCTCTGGACCCATGCTGGCGCATGCCCCTCGACGATGAATACGCCGAAGGACTCAAGAGCAATTTTGCCGACATGGGCAACGTGGCTGGGCGGGCTGGTGGCTCCATCACTGCTGCCAAGTTCCTGCAGAAATTTGTGGGCGACTTGCCTTGGGCACACTTGGATATCGCAGGCACAGCCTGGAAGGGCGGCGCAGCCAAGGGCTCCACGGGGCGCCCTGTGGGGCTGCTGCTGCAGTACCTGCTCGCTCACGCCAGCAACGCTGCTGCCACTGCCAAGTCCATGCCTGCCGCCACAGTGCGCGCCAAGGCTGTCAAAACCGTGCGGCGGGCACCTTCTGCCAAGTAAGAACAGATGACAGAGATTGCCTTCCACTTCAACGCCCCGGACAAGCTCGCCTATGCGTGCCGCTTTGCACGCAAGGCCCAGCGCGCGGGCGCCCGGTTGGTGATCCTCGCCCCACGGCCTGTGCTGACTGAGCTGGACCGCATGCTCTGGTCTTTTTCGCCGCAAGACTTTGTCGCCCATTGCTTGGCCGATGCTGATGAAGACCAACTTGCCGCCACCCCGGTCGTGCTGGCCAGCGAGCTGCACCAGGTTCCGCACCACGAAGTGCTTTTGAATCTGGACAGCCAGGTGCCGGCCGGTTTCGAGCGTTTCTTGCGTTTGATCGAGGTGGTGAGTTCGGTCGATGAGCAGGATCGGGGGCATGCTCGATTGCGTTGGAAGCAATACGCCTCTCGCGGCTATGCCATCGCCCGGCATGACTTGGTGTTGAAAGGAGGTTGATATGGCCACCTCTCCTCCGCGGGTGCCTCCAAAGTTTGTTCCAACCCTCACCGAAGTGGTGCAAGCCCCTGTGGCTGGTGCTCCACGACCTGCGGCTGCACCGGTCATGCCTCCAGCCTCCCCGGGGCCTGCAACCCGCCCTATAGCGCCAGTGCGGGCAGCCCCGGCCAGTGTGGTTCAGAGACCGCCTGTAATGCCCGCTGCAGCCCCTTCCCCGGCGGCCGCTAGCCCACAGCAGCCGGCCAAGCGCATGCCGGATGGCATCGAGGAATACATGATTCATCGCGTCATGCAGCGCGTGGATGTGGTGCTTGACCAAAGGTTGCGCGAGGCGATCGCCACGGTGGTGCAGGAGCAAACCAGATCGGTGCTTCCGCGGCTGCGCGAAGAAATCGAATCAGTGGTGCGCCACGCGGTATATGAAGCCGTTGCAGACGAGCTGGCATCGGGTCAAAAGTGACTTGGCGCAACGGTAACAGGGTAATCCCCTGTGGTTTCGCACTGCATTTAATCGTGTTCCCTAATGAGCTGGCCTGTAAATTGCGATATGTTCCACTGCGTTGAGACACAAGAACAATTCTCAGCGTTTACCTTTACTGGAGATTGATATGCAATTGAAGTTGAAACTGACCGTGGTTGCTGCTATCGCAGCTGTTGCCGGCGTTGCCTCTGCACAAGAGCAGGTGGTCAAGATCGGTCACGTGGCTCCTGTTTCCGGCGCCCAGGCTCACTACGGCAAAGACAACGAAAATGGCGCCCGCATGGCCATTGAAGAGTTGAACGCACAAGGTGTCACCATCGGCGGCAAGAAGATCAAGTTTGAACTGGTTGCTGAAGACGACGCTGCTGATCCGAAGCAAGGTACTGCCGCCGCTCAGAAACTGTGCGATGCCAAGGTTGCTGGCGTTGTGGGCCACTTGAACTCCGGTACCACCATCCCCGCATCCAAGGTTTATAACGACTGCGGCATTCCTCACGTCACCGGCGCGGCCACCAACCCCAACCTGACCAAGCCCGGTTACAAGACCACCTTCCGTATCATTGCCAACGACAACGCACTGGGCGCTGGTCTGGCTTTCTACGCTGCTGAAACCCTGAAGCTCAAGACTGTCGCCATCGTGGACGACCGTACTGCGTACGGCCAAGGCGTTGCTGACGTGTTCAAGAAGACCGCTGCAGCCAAGGGCATGAAAGTGGTTGACGAGCAGTTCACCACCGACAAGGCTACAGACTTCATGGCCATTCTGACTGCCATCAAGTCCAAGAACCCAGACGCCATCTTCTTCGGCGGTATGGATCCTCAGGCTGGCCCTATGCTGCGCCAAATGGAACAGCTGGGCATGGGCAACGTGAAGTACTTCGGTGGTGACGGCGTCTGCACGTCCGAAATCGCCAAGCTCGCTGCCGGCGCCAAGACACTGGCCAACGTGGTTTGCGCCGAAGGCGGCTCTTCGCTGGACAAGATGCCTGGCGGCAAGGCTTGGAAGGCCAAGTACGACGCCAAGTACCCCAACCAGTTCCAGGTGTACAGCCCCTACACCTATGATGCGACCTTCCTGCTGGTTGACGCTATGAAGCGCGCCAACTCTTGGGATCCCAAGGTTTATACCCCTGAGCTGCTGAAGTCCAACTTCAAGGGCGTGACTTCCACGATCCAGTTTGAACCCAATGGCGAAATGAAGAACCCTGCCATCACCCTGTATGTTTACAAGGATGGCAAGAAGACTCCTCTGAACTAAAGCCTGTTCAGCGGTCTCGCTAAAAAGGCCTTCTGCTTGATGAAAGCAGAAGGCCTTTGTTCTTTGCGGTAATTGGTTTCAGTCTGCCACGCAGCGCCTCAGTGGCAGGGCATTTATCGGCGTACTTGCAAAGCCCCAGGGTTCACGATGTTGGTGGGCGTTCCCTTGATGAAATTGACGACGTTGTCAAAAGCAGCGCCAAAGTACAACTCATAGCTGTCTTGCTCAACATAGCCGATATGCGGCGTGCAAATGCAGTTTTCCAGCCTGAGCAGCGCATGGCCCTGCAAAATCGGTTCACTCTCAAAGACGTCCACGGCGGCCATGCCAGGGCGTCCGCGGTTCAGTGCCGCAATCAGGGCATCGGGCTCAATGAGTTCAGCGCGTGATGTGTTCACTAGCAAAGACGTGGGCTTCATGCATGAGAGATCTTCGAGCGAGACGATGTTGCGGGTGTCATCATTCAGGCGCAGATGCAGGGAAATGACATCGCACTGGGCAAAAAACTCCTCACGGGTGCTGGCTGCCTGGTAACCATCGGTCAGCGCTTTCGCACGCGAGGCTTCGCGCCCCCAGATTCTGACGTTCATACCAAACGCCCGCCCGTAGCCAGCTACCAACTGTCCGATACGGCCATAGCCCCAAATCCCGAGGGTCTTGCCACGCAAAACGCAGCCAATCCCAAAGTTGGGGGGCATGGATGCTGTTTTGAGGCCGGATTGCTGCCACGCGCCATGTTTGAGGCTGGCAATGTAATGGGGTAGGCGACGGCTGGCTGCCATGATCAGAGCCCAGGTCAGCTCGGCAGGCGCTACTGGCGAGCCCACACCTTCAGCAACCGCAATGCCCCGCTCGGTGCAAGCCGTGACATCAACATGACTGCCGACCTTCCCGGTTTGGGCGATCAGCTTCAGTCGAGGGAGTTTCTCTATCAGTTGCCGTGTGATTTGGGTTCGCTCCCGGATCAGCACAATGATGTCTGCGTCCTTCAGCCGTACCGAAAGTTGGCCCAGTCCTTTGACGGTGTTGGTGTAGACCTTGGCTGTGTAGGCGTCTAACCGCGAGGCGCAATGCAGCTTGCGTACCGCGTCTTGGTAGTCGTCCAGGATAACGATATTCATCCCGGTATTGTGCCTCGTAGACGCCGCCAATTCCTTGCAGGATGTCGCTTCGCAAGCGCCATATGCAACGTGATGTAGCGGGTTGGCGGGCCATGGCGGCGTGCTCAGTCAGCGCGTTGGCGTCATCCGTACGCCAACGCGGCTTCTCTGGCGGCCATACGGTCCAGTTCGGCACATACGTCTGCCATTCGTCCGGAAATGACCAGCCTGCCGCCATCTTTGCCGCCGCGTGAGTGAACGATTCGAAGAGGCTTGAGGGTCTGCTTTGAGCCTGCGGGGGCATCTTGCTCCGAAGGCGTGGCAAAGAGGTCTGCAGTCTCGCCTTTTTGAATCGGTTTGCTCGCCGCAACGTACAAATGCCGACCTTTGGGTGGCGAAGTTTGCTTGCGGCGAGACACGGTGGTAGCCACAGCGCTTTGGGTGGCTAGGGTTAAGTGCACTTCCGCATGACCGGTGGCGAGTGTGGGCAATGGCTTGGGTGGCGCATCGCCATCAAGCTGCTTGGAAGCGATGCCGATGTGCCGTTTGCTGCCCTTGAGCGACGACAAAAAGCGCGTCACTGCGGCCAGTGGCTTATGGATAGATGCAAGGGGCGTGGTTCCATTTCCCATGTGAATTCTCCGAAAATCGGTGGACGAACATAGGCAGGATTGAAAACAACAGAATGTCCCAGGGCTGGCGCAAGCAATCTTGCTGCGCCAAACGCCCGCCACCTGGAACCTGTGCACTGAACTTGTGCGTTACATCAGCATGGTGTTGCGGATCAGACCTACCGCCAGCCCCTCAATTTCAAACACTTCGCCCGGCTGGACTGTGATGACGGGGTAATCCGGGTTTTCTGGCAGCAGTTCAATGCCTTTGGTAGTGCGCTTGAGCCTTTTTACGGTGACTTCCTCGCCCAGACGCGCCACCACGATTTGACCGTTGCGCGCCTCTTTGGTCGCTTGCACTGCGAGCAAATCACCGTCCATGATCCCTGCATCGCGCATCGACATGCCTCTGACTTTGAGGAGATAGTCAGGCTTGTGCTGGAACAGGCTGTTTTCCACGCAATAAGTTTGATCCACATGTTCCTGCGCGAGAATGGGCGAGCCTGCGGCGACGCGTCCGATCAAGGGCAAAAACAATTGGGTTGCCTGCTGCAGGGGGTTGGCAAAGTGTTGCCCACGGGCGGCGTTGATGGCCCTGACGGTGTCATTGCGCAGGCGGATACCACGGGAGGTTCCACTGAGCAGTTCAATGACGCCTTTTCGGGCCAATGCTTGCAAATGCTCTTCAGCGGCGTTTGCGGATTTGAATCCTAGCTCTGTCGCAATTTCTGCCCGTGTGGGTGGGGCACCGGTTCGCGCTATTGCGTGCTGGATCAAGTCCAGAATCTGCTGCTGCCGGGCCGTGAGTTTGGGGTTGTCGAGCATGGCGGTGTGGGTAAGGGCGGGGTGGTTGATTACTGTTTTTTAATCCAGTAACTGTATTTTTGACCAGTTTTTTGGAGTGTGCAAGTGAGTAAGCAAAAAATCGTCGTTTTTGGTACGGGTGGCACGATTGCCGGCAAGGCGGCTTCCATGTCTGACAACGTGGGCTACAAAGCTGGTGAGGTCGCCATAGGCGAGTTGTTGGCGAATATTCCTGGCATGCAGGCGGCGTTGCGAGGCCACGAAC
Source organism: uncultured Acidovorax sp. (assembly GCF_964021665.1). NCBI lineage: Bacteria > Pseudomonadati > Pseudomonadota > Betaproteobacteria > Burkholderiales > Comamonadaceae > Acidovorax > uncultured Acidovorax sp. The sequence continues at coordinate 3,727 of NZ_CAXIAK010000106.1, read as the reverse complement.
TGGTTGCACAACAAGTGGCGCAGATCGATAGCAAGGACATGGGTTTTGACGTGTGGCGTGCACTGGCGATGGGCTGCCGGGATGCGATGGCAGACCCCGAGGTGCGCGGTATTGTCATTACCCATGGCACAGACACGCTCGAAGAAACTGCTTGGTTTCTGCAATCCATCTTGAGCGCCGAGATACCCGTGGTGTTGACCAGTGCCATGCGTCCAGCCACAGCTTTGTCGCCCGATGGGCCGCAAAACTTGCTGGACGCTGTGGCTGTTGCCTTGCAGCCAGATGCTAGGGGCGTGCTGGCTGTGGCTGCAGGCGCTATCCATGAAGCGCGCTGGGTTCACAAGGCGTTTCCCTACCGGGTCGATGCGTTCAGCTCTGGTGAGGCAGGGCCTTGCGGGTGGGTAGAAGAAGGCCAGGTGCGCTGGCTGCGGCGCCCCTCAACGCAGGCCAATTCAACCCACACAGCACTGTTGAATGATCTGCCTGCGGCGCAGGGTTGGCCTTGGGTTGAGGTGGTGCTGAGCGCCGCGGGCGCAAGTGGCCGTGCGGTAGATGCCTTGGTAGACGCGCAGGTGAACGGTCTGGTGGTGGCTTCCACGGGCAATGGATCACTGCACCATGAATTGAAGGATGCGTTGCTGCGCGCGAGCGAGCGTGGTGTTCGCGTTGTCAAGGCAACCCGTTGCGGCCAGGGCCAGTCCTTGGTTGGGGATTTGGGGGACTTCCCCAGCTATGCCGGGCTCTCGCCCATCAAGGCAAGAGTGGCACTGTTGCTTGACTTGCTTGCAGAGCGGGGCGATCAGAATTCCGGCGTCTGATCTCTGTCGTCACAGGCTGCGCTGTCTCGCTACCGCCTTGTATCTACTGCTTTGACAGCGCAGACTTCTGAGGGCAAGAGCGCACCCCAATTGGGGCGACTGAACGTAAAAAGCCCCGACAGGCTGAGTGCCTACCGGGGCTTTTAAGGGGCGCCGTCCAGAGCAATGTGCAGAAGTGCCTGCTGCATCACGCCGCATGGCATGGCAGAACTCAGCTGCTCAACGCTTCCAGCGCGCGCGCCGTGATCTCTTCGACGCTGCCGGTGCCGCTGATGGCACGGTACTTGGGAGCCAGCGATGGTTCGCTCTTGGCCCAGTTGCTGTAGTAATCCACCAGCGGGCGGGTCTGGTCGCTGTACACCTGCAGGCGCTTCTTGACGGTTTCTTCCTTGTCGTCTTCGCGCTGGATCAGGTCTTCACCGGTCACGTCGTCTTTGCCTTCCACCTTCGGAGGGTTGAACTTGACGTGGTAGGTGCGGCCACTGGCGGGGTGGGAGCGGCGGCCGCTCATGCGTTCGATGATGGCTTCGAAGGGCACATCAATTTCCAGTACGTAGTCCAGTTTGACGCCGGCAGCCTTCATGGCATCGGCCTGGGGAATGGTGCGGGGGAAACCGTCGAAGAGGAAACCCTTGGCGCAGTCGGGCTGGGCAATGCGCTCTTTGACCAGATTGATGATCAGTTCATCGCTGACCAGTGCACCGGCCTTCATCACGGCATCGGCCTGCAGGCCCAGTGGTGTACCTGCCTTGACTGCTGCGCGGAGCATATCGCCGGTAGAGATTTGCGGGATGCCGTACTTCTGGCAGATGAAGGTGGCTTGCGTGCCCTTTCCGGCGCCCGGCGCGCCCAGCAGAATCAGTCTCATGGAGGTCCTCAAGGTTAGAAATCGTGTGGCACGGCTAGCAGGGGCGCGGTGCAGCGTCCAGGATGCCGTGCTCTTGTGGCGGGCAAGGATAGCATGTGACAGCTTGGCTCTGGCTTACGCTTGGCACTTGCGCCACCCCTTGCACGCGGCTCAGCGGGCTTGGCCCTGCAATGCCAAAATGGCGCGGACTTTTTCGAGGTCTTCGGGGGTGTCCACACCGGGGCCAGGGGCCGTGGCGGCGATATGGACGGCAATGCGGTGGCCATGCCACAGGGCCCTGAGCTGCTCCAGTGCCTCGACAGCTTCCGTAGGCGCAGGGGGCAGCTGCGGAAACTGCCTCAGAAAACCGGCCCGGTAGCTGTAGATGCCGACGTGGCGCAGCGGTGCAAAGCCCGCACAGGTGCTGTGCAAGGCAGGTGCCATCTGTTCTTCATGCCACCAGGCCATATCGGATTGGTCTCTGGACCACGGTATGGGCGCGCGGCTGAAATAGTGCGCCATGTTGCGGGCGTCCAGCACCACCTTCACCACGTTCGGGTTCAGGTAGTCGGCTTGCGAGGCGATGGGATGCGCGGCGGTGCCCATGCTGGCGTCGGTGTGGGCAGACAGCAGCGCAGCCACTTCGTCAATCAACGCAGGGTCCATCAGGGGTTCGTCGCCTTGCACGTTGACGACGATGTCGTCACCCTGCAAGCCCAGCTGTGCGCAGGCCTGGGCGAGGCGGTCGCTGCCGCTGGCGTGGTCTCTGTCCGTCAGCAGGGCTTGCACGCCATGTTGCTGGCAGGCTTGCAAGATGAGTTCGTCGTCTGCCGCCACGACCACGCGCTCGGCCTTGCTTTGCTGCGCGCGTTGTGCCACGCGCACCACCATGGGCAGGCCAGCAATATCTGCCAGGGGTTTGTTGGGCAGGCGCGTCGATGCCAAGCGTGCCGGAATCAGCACGGTGAAAGCCGATGGACTGGTGGAAGCGGCCGACTGGACGCCGTGGCTCATGCCTCCAGCTCCTCGTCAGTCAGGGTGCGTGCCTCGTTTTCTAGCAACACGGGAATGCCATCGCGCACAGGGTAGGCCAGACGCGCGCTGCGGGAGATCAGCTCTTGGGTCTCCTTGGCATAGGTCAATGGGCCTTTGGTGACTGGGCATACCAACAGTTCGAGCAGCTTGGGGTCCATGGCGGGCAATTCAGAGTCAGATTCGGGGCCGTGCGCTCAGCGCGCAGGCGGGGTGGTCGATGATAGCGGCGCCGCAAGCGCCAGCAATTGATCTTTTAGGCCTTGCAAAAAACGCGCGTCCAGCGCCAACTCCAGTGGTACCGCCAGTGCGTCGGGGTGCTTTTTCCACAGTTTGACGGCGTCTTTTTCGGTGCAAATCAGCACTTCAGCATTGCTGGGCAAGCGCGACCAGCTATCAAAATCATAGTGATCTGGCAGGGCTTCTGCCTGCACCAGCGTCAGGTCGGCTTCCTCCAGCATCGCAAAAAAGGCTCCGGGTTGGCCAATCGCTGCCAAGGCATGCAGGGGGCGGCCACGCAGGGTGCTCAGTGCCACGGCTGTGCCGTCTGCCGCCACGGCATGGTCGGCCAGGCGGCGATTGACGGCAAAGGCTGGAGCCCTTGCTCGGCCCTCGTTGCCACCAGGGGCGGCAGGCGGGGGAGGCGTGTCGCCCGCGTAAAGCACCCAGTCCACGGGGCGCGGCCAGGGTTCGCGCAGGGGGCCTGCGGGCAGTAAAAAGCCATTGCCTGTGCCTTGTGCGTTGAAGATGCAAATGTCGATGTCGCGTGCCAGCGCCAGGTGCTGCAGGCCGTCGTCACACACCAGCACGTTGGTGTCCGGGTGCTGCGCCAGCAGCGCACGCGCTGCCTCGATGCGCTGGCGGGCCACGTACACCGGCACTTGGCATTGGGTCGCTATCAGCAAGGGCTCATCACCGACATCACTGGCCACAGCATGGGGCTGCACCGCGCGGCAGTCCGTGGTGGTACGGCCGTAGCCGCGCGATATGACGCCGGGGCGTAGCCCCTGGCTCTGGAGATAGCGCACCA
>NZ_CAXIAK010000105.1:0-10349 GCF_964021665.1 uncultured Acidovorax sp. | reverse complement strand
ACCGGTGATCGCAGATATCTTGGCGAGGCAGAAAGTGGTGGTTACCTTTTTTGCCGCCAATGAAAAGACGAAAGAGGGTGACGGTAGCCTCGGTGAGCATTGGGGGGGCTGGTGGCGTGAGCGGGCGAAAGAAGGGCATGAATTTGCTCCTCACACTTTTAACCATGTTTACTGGGTTGCGGATGCCGGTAAGGATGCATTTCGGGTGAAACCTTCGGCGGGCTCACGGCAGGGAGAGACCTACATTCTTGACCGTAACGGCTATTGCGAAGAGCTTTCACAATCTTCTCGTAGGCTTCATATGCTCACCGGCAAGTCACCTCTGCCATTGTTTCGAGCACCGGGTGGCAGGTTATCTCCATCTCTCGAACTCGCGGCCAAGTCATGTGGGTACCGGCATGTGGGATGGGCCGCAGCCGGTTTTTTGGGCGATGAGCTACCAAGCGAGAAGTTCAGTAATGCCATGTTGCTCGACAAGGCGCTGCGTGGCATTCGGTCTGGAGATATCTTGATGGCGCATTTGGGTATATGGTCCAGGCGAGACCCTTGGGCTCCAGCAGTACTGGAGCCTCTTATCGTTGGGCTCAAGCAAAAGGGCTTCTGCTTCAAGACTCTCAAGGATCATCCTCAATTGGGTATAGAGCAGGCTTTTTGAGTCCGCGGAATTTCCACTTCAAAAGAAGGATGCTGTCGTATGGATTGGGTTGCCGGCGTTTTTGACGCCGCCCAGCAGTGGGTGTTTGAAAATACGATTCAGCCGCTACTGTTTATGTTGGGTTGGGGCGGAATTCTGGAGTCCGGCTATGCGGCGGCTGGGTGGTTGCTGGTGGGCACGCTTCAGATCGCGGTGATCTGTTTGGTTATTGGGCCTCTGCAAAAGTGGAAACCAGTGGAGCCCGTAGTGAATAAAGCTGCAGTCCGGGTGGATGTGCTCTACACGCTCATTCACCGTTTGGGGGTGTTCCGTGTCGCAGTCTTTTTTCTGCTGATACCTCTCATGGACTCGATGTTTGGTGCGCTTCGCCTCATCGGCTTCAGTCCATTGCAGCTAGATGGTTTGCTTCCCGGAGTCACGGATATTCCTTGGGTTAGCCTGCTGATCTACCTGGTTGTCTTTGATTTTGTGGATTATTGGATTCACAGAGGCCAGCACCATTTTGAGTGGTGGTGGAAGCTGCATGCGCTACACCACTCTCAGCAGCAAATGACGATGTGGACGGACAACCGCAACCATTTGCTTGATGACGTCCTACGCGACATCATCTTGGTCGTAGTAGCCCAGTGCATTGGAGTCGCTCCGACCCAGTTCATCGCCATTGTGGCTATCACCCAATTGAGTGAGAGTTTTCAGCATGCCAATCTTCGCCTGTGGTTTGGCTCCATCGGCGAGCGGCTTTGGATCAGCCCTCGATTTCACCGCAGGCACCACAGTATCGGCATAGGGCATGAAACCGTTCAGACCCCCAAAGGTGGCAAGCTTGGCCACCCCGCTGATGCCAGAAAGGTTGTCTTGGGCGGGCACAACTTTGGTGTACTGCTTCCCTGGTGGGACATGCTGATGGGGACGGCCAATTTTGAGTTGAGATATGACCCTACCGGTATTCGAGACCAGGTCGAGCCCGATGCACATGGCCGCGTACGTGACTACGGAAAAGGCTTTTGGTCTCAACAATGGCTCGGCATCTGTCGATTGTTGGGACGGGCATAGGTGGATAGGTGCACGCCAGATCTGCGCGTTATGCTTGCGCCATGGGTTTGCTCTTTGATTCCTTTTGGCGAGCCGCCGCATATTGTTTGCGGCCGCGCGTCATGCTGCTGTCTGCAGTGCCGCTGCTGTTGATGGCGTTGCTGGCGCTGGTGTTGCAACATTTTTATTGGGATGCCGCTGTCCAGGGAATGGCTTCATGGCTGGACGATTCCACCCTGCTGGCAAGCATGCTGTCGTGGCTGGCGTCTTGGGGCCTTGCCAATGTGATGGATTGGCTCGCTCCGTTGATGGTGGTCTTGCTCGCTTCTCCGGTGTTGGTGGTCGTTTCCCTCTTGTCCGTCGCCTTTCTGATGACGCCCGCCCTGGTGAATATGGTGGCCGTTCGGAGGTTTCCGTCTCTAGAGCGAAAGCAGGGCGGTGCTTTGCTGGCCAGCATTTCGTGGTCGCTGGCTTCCACGGTGATGGCACTCCTGGCATTGTTGTTTTCTGTGCCTTTGTGGCTGGTTCCCCCCCTGGTACTGGTACTACCGCCTTTGATATGGGGGTGGCTAACTTACCGGGTGATGGCTTTTGACGCGCTGGCCGAGCATGCCAGCAAGGACGAGCGCAGAGAGGTGCTGCGACGCCACCGGGTCACCCTGCTGGGCATGGGGATCCTGACGGGCTACCTTGGGGCTGCTCCCAGTATTGTGTGGGCCTCGGGTGTGGTGTTTGCTGCAGCGTTTGTGGTTCTCTTACCGTTGGCCATTTGGATTTACACGCTGGTTTTTGTGTTTTCATCGCTGTGGTTTGCTCACTTCTGCTTGCAGGCGTTGGCGCAATTGCGTGCCGCCAATTCTGCGGTGGGCGCCACTGCGCCTGTGCGCGCGGCAAACGGTGCTGCTGTACCGGGCGCGCCAAGGCAGGTGCAGCCTCCACCAAGCCCCCATCCACTCGATTGAAATCTATGGCTCCCTCTTTTGGTTTGATCATCGTCGGCGACGAGATTCTTTCGGGTAAGCGTGCAGACAAGCACCTTCCCAAAGTCATTGAGCTGTTAGGGGTGAGAGGCCTTGCGCTTTCTTATGCCGACTACGTGGGTGACAACCCAGAGCGACTCACCGCCACTTTGCAAAGGGCATTTGCATCGTCAGACGTTGTTTTTTCCTGTGGAGGCATCGGGGCAACGCCGGATGACCACACCCGCCAGTGCGCGGCCAAAGCTTTGGGTCGTGAGCTGGTGCTGCATGACACAGCTGTAGCTCTGATTCGCGAGCGGATGCAAGACGTGGCCAAAGAACAAGGCGTTGCCTACGAGCCTGAGCGCGCCGACAATGTGCATCGTCTGAACATGGGTGTATTTCCCCAGGGCGCAGAGGTGATTCCTAACCCGTACAACAAGATTCCAGGGTTCAGCTGCACCAGCCCCGCGGGCGGAGTGGTGCATTTTTTCCCAGGTTTCCCGGTCATGGCGTGGCCCATGATGGAGTGGGTGCTGGACCAGCACTATCGCCATCTTTTTCACGTGGCTCCGCAGGTGGAGCATTCTGTGATCGTGCTGGGTGCCATGGAGGCTGCCCTGACGCCCCTCATGGAACAGGTGGAGCGTCACCATCCCGGTCTGCGGGTATTCAGCCTGCCCAGTGTGGATCACCCCCAGTACGGACGCCATATCGAACTAGGGGTGAAAGGCCCCCAGAACTTGGTTCCTGCGGGTTGGACTGCGTTGCTGCAAGGTCTGCACGATATTAGTGCAGACCTGGGCCCTGAGTTGGTGCGAACCTTGTAGTGCTCGCAGGCTTTAGGCTGTATTAACCTTTTTGGTGCAATGTGTTGTGCGCTTCTCGCAGGGGCTGCGTGCACTGCGCCACCGTAGTGCGGGATTGAGTGCGGCTGGCACGCAACCTGCTTAGTTTCAGTAGATTTTTCAACAAGCGCTTTACCCAGGAGAACCTGATGGCCAAGACCGTTGCAGATGTGATGAAGATGGTGAAGGAAAACGAAGTCAAGTTCGTTGACTTCCGTTTCACCGATACCCGTGGCAAGCAGCAGCACACCACGGTGCCTGTCTCTCACTTTGACGAAGACAAGTTCATTTCGGGCCACGCCTTCGACGGCTCTTCTATTGCCGGCTGGAAGGGCATCGAAGCCTCCGACATGCAGCTGATTCCTGACCCGAGCAGCGCCAACATCGATCCCTTCTTTGAAGAAACCACGCTGATCCTGACCTGCGATGTGATCGAGCCCAGCGATGGCAAGGCCTACGACCGCGATCCACGCTCCATCGCCAAGCGCGCCGAAGCCTACCTGAAGGCTTCTGGTTTGGGCGATACCGCCTACTTTGGTCCTGAGCCAGAATTCTTCATCTTTGACGGCGTGCGCTGGAGCACAGAGCCCAACCACACCTTCTACGAAATCGAAGAGTACGAAGCCCCCTGGAACACCGGCTCCAAGCTCGAAGGCGGCAACCGCGGCCACCGTCCCACCGTCAAGGGCGGTTATTTCCCTGTGCCTCCCGTCGACAGCACGCAAGACATGCGCGCCGAGATGTCCCTGATTCTCGAATCGCTGGGCATTCCTGTCGAAGTGTTCCACCACGAAGTGGCTGGTGCTGGTCAGAACGAAATCGGCACCCGCTTCAGCACCCTGGTTGAGCGCGCTGACTGGACCATGCTGCAAAAGTACGTGATTCACAACGTGGCCAACGCCTACGGCAAGACAGCCACCTTCATGCCCAAGCCTTACCACGGCGACAACGGCTCCGGCATGCACGTGCACCAGTCCGTGTGGAAGGACGGCAAGAACCTGTTCGCTGGCGACGGCTACGCCGGCCTGTCTGACTACGCCCTGTACTACATTGGCGGCATCATCAAGCACGCCCGTGCCCTGAACGCCATCACAAACCCTGGCACCAACAGCTACAAGCGTCTGGTTCCTCACTTTGAGGCGCCTGTGAAGTTGGCTTACTCTGCCAAGAACCGCTCCGCTTCGATCCGTATTCCTTACGTGGCCAATCCCAAGGGCCGCCGCGTGGAAGCCCGTTTCCCCGATCCACTGATGAACCCTTATCTGGGCTTTGCCGCCCTGTTGATGGCGGGTCTGGACGGCGTGGAAAACAAGATCCATCCCGGCGAAGCTGCAACGAAGGACCTGTACCACCTGCCTCCAGAGGAAGACAAGCTGGTGCCCACCGTGTGCCACAGCCTGGACCAAGCGCTGGAGCACCTGGACAAGGACCGCGCGTTCCTGACCAAGGGTGGCGTGTTCACCGACAGCATGATCGATGCTTACATTGAGCTGAAGATGGCTGAAGTGACCCGCTTCCGCATGGCTGTGCATCCCGTCGAGTACGACATGTACTACTCGCTGTGATGGCCCGTCTTGGGTGATCAACCAAAAGGCGGCTTCGGCCGCCTTTTTTCTTGAGGCATCTGTTTCGGGCGACGACCCTGGTGTTTGCAAGCGTTGCATCCTCACACAAATCCCTCCGTGACGTGGGCGGCGCTGCATTGGCGATGGGCAGCGATTGGGGGATACTCCAAGGCAATCCTGCATGAGCAGTGCGAGGAACTCTATGAAAAAAACGCTACTTACCCTGTGGATCGTTGCGGCCTTGCCCGTGGCCGCTTTTGCGCAAGACCGAATCTATCGCTGTGGAAATGAATACACCAACAACGCCACGCAAGCCAAAGAGCGTGGCTGCAAGTTGGTGGAGGGCGGCAACGTCACGGTGATTCAAGGCTCACGCCCTTCGGGTGGGGGGGGCGCTGCGTCTGGTGGGACGTCTGCCGCTTCATCGTCATCGGCTTCTTCCGCCTCGCCAGCAGGCGCACCGCGCGTGACCAACAACGACCAGCGTGCACGCGACTCGGACGCCCGCGCGATTTTGGAAACCGAACTGCGCAAGGCCGAAGCCCGCCATGCCGAGCTGGTCAAGGAATACAACGGCGGCCAGCCAGAGCGCAATGCGCTGGATTTGCGCAACCCCCAGCGTTATATGGAGCGCACGGCAGAACTCAAGGCCTCCGTGGCGCGCAGCGAGAGCGATATTGCTGGTATCAAGCGTGAGCTGAGCCGTTTGCCTGCCAACTGATTCTGACCCGTGAGCACTTCCACCGCGGCTGACGCCAACCAGGGCCTCAGCCGTTTTCATTCTCTGGACCTTCTATCCACGCTGATCGCCGTGCTGCGCGCCGATGGGGCTGTGCAGTTTGCCAATGCGGCGCTGGAGAACACGCTGGGCCTGTCGCGTCGCACGCTTGAAGGCGCTGATTTCTCCGCCTTCTTTACCGACCCTGCGCTGCTGCAAACAGCGCTCACCGGGGCCAAGGTGCAAGACTTTGCCGCACTGAGGTTTGAGGCCAGCCTGCGGCGGCCCACGCAAGACCCGGTGCCGGTGCATGTGAACGTGGCCGCTTCCGAGCGCATGGGCGAGATGCTGGTAGAGCTGTGGCCGCTGGAGCAGCAGGCCCGCCAGGACCGCGAAGAGCGCCTGCGCGAGCAGGCACTGGCCAACAAGGAGCTGATCCGCAACCTGGCGCACGAGATCAAGAACCCGCTGGGCGGCATTCGCGGCGCCGCGCAGCTGCTGGAGATGGAGCTCGAAAGCCGCGACCTCAAGGAATACACCCAGGTCATCATCCACGAGGCCGACCGGCTGCAAAGCCTGGTCGATCGCCTGCTGGCCCCCCACCGGCACCCCCATCTGGTGGGAGATGTGAACATCCACGAGGTGTGCGAACGCGTTCGCTCGCTGGTGCTGGTGGAGTACCCCCAGGGGCTCAAGGTGGTTCGCGACTACGACATCTCCATCCCTGAGTTCCGGGGCGATCGCGCGCAGCTCATCCAGGCGCTGCTCAACGTGGTGCAAAACGCGGCGCAGGCCCTGACCGAGCGTATCGCGCAGGGCGATGCCGTGATCACCTTGCGCACCCGGGTGGCCCGGCAAGTCACCTTCGGCCGCCAACGCTATCGCCTGGCACTGGAATTGCATGTCATCGACAACGGACCCGGGGTGCCCGATGCCATCAAAGAGCGGATTTTTTATCCGCTGGTGTCAGGGCGCGACGGTGGGTCAGGATTGGGTTTGACGCTGGCACAGACATTTGTGCAGCGGCACCACGGGTTGATCGAGTGCGACAGTGTTCCGGGTCGCACCGATTTCCGAATCCTGATTCCGCTCCCCTGAGGTCTGAGACACAAAACCACAGGGAAGGTAAACACACATGAAGCCGATCTGGTTAGTAGATGATGACCCGTCGATCCGCTTCGTCCTGGAAAAAGCGCTGGCGCGCGAGAACCTGCCCACGCGCAGCTTCACCCATCCGCGCGAGGTGCTCGATGCCCTGGCCGATGTGACGGCGGGTGACCCAGCCCGACAAGGCCCCCAGGTGCTGGTCAGCGACATTCGCATGCCCGGCGGCTCGGGTCTGCAGCTGCTGGAAAAAGTGCGTGAGATGCAGCCGGGCTTGCCCGTCATCATCATGACGGCGTATTCCGATCTGGACAGTGCCGTTTCGGCCTTCCAGCGCGGCGCGTTCGAGTATCTGCCCAAGCCGTTTGACTTGCCCAAAGCGGTGGAGCTGATCCGCCGCGCGGTCGAAGAAAGCCAGCGCGAAGAGGTGACCGAAGAGCGCCAGACTGCCACCCCCGAAATGCTGGGCCAGGCGCCAGCCATGCAGGATGTGTTTCGCGCCATCGGCCGGCTGAGCCAAAGCGTGGTCACGGTGCTCATTACCGGCGAATCGGGCTCGGGCAAGGAGCTGGTGGCGCGCGCGCTGCACAAGCACTCGCCCGTGGCCGACGGGCCGTTCGTGGCCATCAACACGGCGGCCATCCCGAAGGACCTGCTGGAGTCCGAACTGTTTGGCCATGAGCGCGGCGCCTTCACCGGTGCGCAGACGCAGCGGCGTGGGCGCTTTGAGCAAGCCGAGGGCGGCACGCTCTTTCTGGACGAAATCGGCGATATGCCGTTTGACCTGCAGACCCGCCTGCTGCGCGTGCTGTCTGACGGGCAGTTCTACCGCGTGGGCGGCCATGCTGCCGTCAAGTCGCATGTGCGCGTGATTGCTGCCACCCACCAGAACCTGGAGCAGCGCGTGAAGGAAGGCGGGTTCCGTGAAGACTTGTTTCACCGCCTGAACGTGATTCGCCTGCGGCTGCCCGCGCTGCGCGAGCGGCACGCCGATGTGCCCATGCTCACCCGCCACTTTCTGCAGCAAAGTGCGCGGCAGCTGGGGGTGGAGCCCAAACGCATTTCGGATGCAGCGTTGGCCCGCCTGGAGCAGTTTTCATTTCCCGGCAACGTGCGGCAGCTGGAGAACATCTGCCACTGGCTCACGGTGATGGCACCTGCACAGGTGATCTCGCTGCAAGACCTGCCCCCTGAAGTGCTGGAAGCACCTTTGGTGCCGGTCGCCGAGCCCGTGGCGGCTACGCCCACCCCGGCGCCTGTGCCCCTTCCTGAGCCCGCACCCGCTGCAGCTGCCGTGGCGCCGGTGGCTGTGCCCAGCCAGGGGGCTGCGGGTTGGGCTGCCCCGTCAGCCGATGCATCCATCAGGCCACTGGGTGACGCTGTAGCCCCCGTGGCTGCACCCCCCGTAGCTGCGCCCCTGGGGTGGGAGCATGCGCTGGAGGCAGAAGCGCAAAAGCTGCTCGCCACGGGCCAGCCAGATGTGTGGGATGTGCTCAACCGCCGGTTTGAATCGCAGCTGATCCGCACCGCGCTGGTGGCCACCCACGGCCGGCGCATGGAAGCTGCGCAGCGCTTGGGCATTGGCCGCAACACCATCACCCGCAAGATCCAGGAACTGGGCCTGGATGCGGCAGATGAAGGCTGAATTGGCCTCTAGCGCTTATGGAATAAGCGCCAGCAGCTATTGAATTGATAGCTGCTGCGCGGTGTCAGCGTGCGGCCTCGGGCCGCGCTGCAGCACTGGCGTGACGGTCAAGACAGGGGCTCCCTGTCCTACACCGGTGGGGTCCTTCCTCCGACCTCGGTGGCGGGCGGTGGTTTCAATAATGAAATCACTGTCAACCAACCGGAGATGTTTCATGTCGGATTACAGAGATGCCAACCGTGACCCCATTACCAATGAGCCAGGCGCACACCCCGTGGGCACTGGCGTAGGTGCCGCCCTGGGCGGCGCTGCTGCAGGTGCAGCCGCAGGTGCTTTTGGCGGCCCAGTGGGTGCTGTGGTGGGTGGCGTGGCAGGTGCCGTTGCTGGCGGACTGGCCGGCAAGGCGGCTGCCGAGGCCGTGAACCCCACCGAAGAAGACGCTTACTGGCGTTACAACTACACCCGCGAGCCTTACCACGTGCCAGGTCGCCCCTATGAGCAATACCGTCCGGCCTACGAGCTGGGCTGGTCTGCCGTGGGCCGCTATGAAGGCGACTTCGATGCCGTGGAGCCCCGACTGGCGGACGACTGGCGTGCCCGTCACGCCACGGGCGGCCTGGCCTGGTCTGATGTGCGGCCTGCGACCCGGGCAGCCTGGGATCGCGCTTCCACCCGTGCCCACACCCGCCTGGGCAGCGCAGGCACCCAGGGCGCTGCGAGTGCCGTGGGTGCCATGGATACGTCTGACGGTGACGATGTGGTGGAAGTCCTCAACGACGTGCTGGAATCTGCCCGCGACGGCGAGTACGGCTTCCAGTCCTGCGCCGACCATGCCGATTCGGCCGAACTCAAGAGCATCTTCCTGCGCCACTCGCAGCAGTGCGCCGCAGCAGCGCAGGAACTGGAGAGCGAAATTCGCCGCTTTGGGGGTGAGCCCGCTTCCGGCGGTACCGTCGCCGGGGCAGTGCACCGGGGTTGGGTGTCGTTGAAGGCGGCGCTGTCATCGCGCGACGACAAGGCCGTGCTGGAGGAGTGCGAACGTGGTGAAGACGCTGCGGTGGCCCGCTACCGCAAGGCCTTGAACGCCGCGTTGCCCGCCGACGTGCGCGCGCTGCTGGAGCGCCAGGCCCAGGGGGCCAAGCGCAACCACGACGAAGTGCGTGCGCTGCGCGACCGCTACGCCCAGCGATAAGCGGCGCCTGAAGCGAAGCAGGCCGGGTGGGTGCCCGGCCTGTCGTCAAGCTAGCGGCTGCAGAGTGAACGCTCTGCAGCTTTTTTGCGTGGTGCGGTGGTAGAGGGCGGTGCGCGTGGATCAGGCCCCCAGGGTGACCACCACCGGCGCGTGGTCGCTGGGCTGGGGGTTCTTGCGCGGGGCGCGGTCTACCACGCACGCGGTGACTTGGGGGCGCAGCGCTTCGCTCACCAGAATGTGGTCAATGCGCAGGCCCCGGTTTTTCTGAAAGCCCAGCATCCGGTAATCCCACCATGAAAAAGACTTCTCCGGCTGCTCAAACATGCGGAAGGCGTCCGTCAGCCCCAGCGTCAGCAGCGCCTTGAAATGGTCGCGCTCTTGCGTGGTGTGGTGAATGGTTTCGCGCAGGCCCACCGGGTCGTAAGAGTCGCGGTCTTCGGGCGCCACGTTGAAGTCACCCACCAGCACCAGACGCGGGTGTGCAGCCATTTCGGCCCGAATCCAGTCGTGCAGAGCCTGCAGCCATCGCATCTTGTAGGCGAACTTTTCAGAGCCCGGCTCCTGACCATTCACAAAGTAGCCGTTGAGCAAGCGCAGCGGGCCTTCGGGGGTGTCCAGCGTGGCGGCAATC
>NZ_CAXIAK010000104.1:0-10359 GCF_964021665.1 uncultured Acidovorax sp. | reverse complement strand
CAGCGGCATCGCCACGAAGAAGATCATGATCACGCCGTGGGCGGTGAAGATCTGGTCGTAGTGGTGCGGCGGCAGGTAGCCCATGTTGTCGCCAAAGGCCATGGCCTGCTGCAGGCGCATCATCACGGCGTCGGCAAAGCCGCGCAGCAGCATCACCAGGCCCAGGATCATGTACATGATCCCGATCTTTTTGTGGTCGATGCTGCAGATCCAGTCGCGCCAGAGGGTGCCCCACAGGCGGAACTTGGTGATCAGCGCCATCACGGCGATGCCGCCCAGCACGACGGCAATGAAGGTCCACAGCACGATGGGCTCGTGCGCCATGGGCACGGCGTCCCAGCTCAGGCGGCCCAGTGCCCAGTGGGCAGGAGTTGCGTTTTCAGGGGTCATAGCGAGGCTCATTGACGGATGCTGGCGCCGGAGGTTGGGGCCGGTGCATTGCGGGTTTCAAGCGCGGCCACCACTTGGGCGGCGTTTTGTGCGGTGCACACGTCCTGGGGCAGGTTCAGGCCGGCAGCGCGCATGTACGCTTCTCCACCCAGGGAGTCGATGGCCATCATGTGGTGCATGCACATCTTTCCTTCTTCCACGCAGCGGTTGAGCACCTTGTCGTACAGGCCCTCTTCCACCGAGGCAAAGCGCTGCACGGGGTCGCGCTCGCTGGGCTTGGCCAGGTTCAGGTAGGTGGCCTTGTCCAGCGGCTTGCCTTCGGACTTGGCTTTTTGCACCCATTGGGCAAAGTCTTCGTTGCTCAGGCCGTGGAACTTGAACGTCATGCCCGAGAAGCCTGCGCCGCTGTAGTGCGACGACATGCCGTGGAACACGCCAGGCTTGTTGATCACCGCGTTCAGCTCGGTCTGCATGCCGGGCATGGCGTAGATCATTCCGGCCAGGTCGGGCACGTAAAACGCGTTCATGGTGGACGTGGCCGTGAGCTTGAACAGGATGGGGCGATCCACCGGCGCGGCCAGTTCGTTCACCGTGGCAATGCCTTGCTCGGGGTAGAAGAACAGCCACTTCCAGTCCATCGCCACCACCTGCACTTCAAGTGGCTTCACATCGGCGGGCACGGCGCGCTGCGCGTCGATGCGGTCCAGGGGGCGATAGGGGTCGAGCTTGTGGGTGCCGATCCAGGTGAGTGCACCCAGGGCGATGATGATCATCAGGGGCACGGTCCAGATCACCAGTTCCAGCGTGGTGGAGTGGTGCCATTCGGGGTCGTACTCGGCTTCGGTATTGCTCTGGCGGTATTTCCAGGCAAAGAACAGCGTGAGTGCGATCACCGGCACGATGATGATGAGCATCAGCAAAGTGGCGGTAATGACCATCTGGCCCTGTTGGGCGGCAATGTCACCAGCCGGGTTCAGGACAACGGCCTTGCTGCAACCGGCCAGGCCGGTTGTCAGTGCGATCGCTGCCAGACCGGCGGGCCTGCGGAGTTTTTGGGTGTTCAACATGCGAAGAGCGCGACAAAGGCGCGTTTAGGTGTAAACGCGAATGACTGAGGGTTCGCAATGTAGTACGGCTAGCGAATTTGTCGATTGGACATTTTGTCCAACATCAAAGGCGCACGACTGTTTTTCACTCTTTCGCAGGAGTCTTGATCTGTCGCAGTGCCGAAAACGCCCTGCGCAATCAGGGTTTTCCTACGCGCAGCCTAGCGAAACCTCACTTGTGGCGCGGCAGGGTGGCGTGTAGAACGGAGCCGTATCACTTGCTTGAGGAGCGTCAATATGTACAGCCCAGGTTCTGCGGCACTGCCTGTTCCAGGCTTTGAAAGTTCGGTCTCCCTCGCACGTGCCCATACCGATGAGGACGTCACCCCTGGTGAGATCGCGGTGGGGGTCATCATTGGGCGTTCGTCTGAATATTTCGACTTTTTTGTCTTTGGTATCGCCAGCGTGCTGGTGTTTCCCTCGCTGCTATTTCCGTTTGTGTCGCGGCTTGACGGCACGTTGATGGCATTTGCCATCTTCGCGCTGGCTTTTGTGGCCCGCCCGGTGGGCACGGCCATTTCCATGGCCGTGCAGCGGCGCTGGGGCCGGGGCACCAAGCTCACGCTGGCGTTGTTCCTGCTGGGCGCTTGCACGGCGGGTATGGCGTTTTTGCCCAGCTATGCCTCGGTGGGCAGCACGGCCATTGTGGCGCTGGTCATCTTGCGCATTGGCCAGGGGCTGGCGCTGGGCGGCACCTGGGACGGCCTGCCCTCGCTGCTGGCGATGAGCGCGCCCCAGGAACGGCACGGCTGGTTTGCCATGATCGGACAGCTGGGCGCGCCAGTGGGCTTTGTGCTGGCTGCCAGCCTGTTTGCCTACCTGTACGGCAGCCTGAGCACGGCAGAGTTTCTGGACTGGGGCTGGCGCTATCCTTTCTTCGTGGCCTTTGCCATCAACGTGGTGGCGCTGTTTGCCCGCCTGCGCCTGGTGGTGGGCCAGTCATACGCCGAACTGTTGCAGCAGCGTGAGCTGCAACCCGTGAGCGTGAGCCAGGTGGTGCGTGATGAAGGCGGCAATGTGCTGATTGGCGCGTTTGCCGCGCTGGCCAGCTTTGCGCTGTTTCACCTGGCTACGGTGTTCCCTCTGTCGTGGATCGTCATGTATTCCGAACAGTCCATCACCGAGGTGCTGAGCGTGCAGATTGTTGGCGCCTTCCTGGCGGCGGGGGCGATCATGCTGTCGGGCTGGCTTGCCGATCGCATTGGCCGACGCAATCTGCTGGGTTCCATGGCGGTGTTGATTGGCCTGTTCAGCTTTGCGGCGCCCTGGCTGCTGGGTGCAGGGTCTGCGGGCAACAACGTGTTCCTGCTGGTGGGCTTTGTGCTGTTGGGTCTGTCTTATGGGCAGGCTTCGGGCACCGTCACGGCCAATTTCTCGGCCCAATACCGCTACACGGGCGCGGCCCTGTCTGCAGACCTGGCCTGGTTGCTGGGCGCAGGTTTTGCGCCGCTGGTGGCGCTGGGGTTGTCGGCCAAGTTTGGCCTGGGCGCCGTGTCGGTCTACCTGCTGTCGGGTGCGGTGTGCACTTTGGCCGCGTTGCGTATCAACCGGTTAATTGAGCGGCGCGAGTCTTGAAAAGTGCCATCACCCGCCGCCTCTGGCGCGGCGGGTGGCAGGCCTTTTCCGGGCCTCTTCTTTGGACCTTGAGTTTTTCGGGTTACTTGGCGTACGGGTCCGCAAACCCCAGCTCTTGCATGATGGCGGTCTCGTAAGACTCCATCTCGTCCGCGTCTTCGGCACTGGTTTCGTGGTCCCACCCCTGGGCGTGCAAGGTGCCGTGCACCAGCAGGTGGGCGTAGTGCTCTTGCAGACTCTTGTTCTGCTCCACCGCCTCGCGCGCCACCACGGGCGCGCACAGCACCAGGTCGGCCGTCACCACAGGTTCCTGCGTGTAGTCGAAGGTGAGTACGTTGGTGGCGTAGTCCTTCTTGCGGTATTCGCGGTTGAGCTGCTGCCCTTCCTCGGTGCCCACAATGCGCACGGTGATTTCCGCGTCGCTCGACAAGGCGTGGCGAATCCAGCGCGTGACCTTGTGGCGTGACAGCACAGCGCGGTGTTCCGCCACGCCATCAAACTTGCCAAATTGCAGGGACAGCGAGAGTTGGTTCAGAGTCATATTGGCACCTGGCGCTTATCCAATAAGCGCAAGCAGCTATCAAATTAATAGTAAAAATAATCAACTACGCGCTGCCAGGGCCCGGCGGGGCGCATCGTACGCATCCACAATGCGCGCCACCAGCGGGTGGCGCACCACGTCGGCGCTAGTGAAGCGCGTGATGGCAATGCCTTTGACGCGCTTGAGCACCCGCTCGGCGTCGATCAGGCCGCTCATGGCACCCTTGGGCAGGTCGATCTGGCTCACGTCGCCTGTGACCACCGCGCGCGAGCCAAAGCCGATGCGGGTCAGGAACATCTTCATCTGCTCAGGCGTGGTGTTCTGCGCCTCGTCCAGGATCACAAAGGCATTGTTCAGCGTGCGCCCGCGCATGAAAGCCAGCGGGGCAATTTCAATGGCGTTGCGCTCAAACGCTTTTTGCACCTTGTCGTGGCCCATCAATTCATACAGGGCGTCGTACAGCGGGCGCAGGTAGGGGTCCACCTTCTGCGCCAGGTCGCCCGGCAAAAAGCCCAGGCGTTCGCCCGCCTCCACCGCCGGGCGGGTCAGCACAATGCGCTGCACCGAGCTGCGCTCCAGTGCATCCACGGCGCTGGCCACTGCCAGGTAGGTTTTGCCCGTGCCCGCAGGGCCAATGCCGAAGGTGATGTCGTGGGTGGCAATGTTCTGCAGGTACAGGCTCTGGGTGGCAGTGCGCCCGCGCAGGTCGGCCCGGCGGGTGCTCAGCACGATGGCGTCCTCGGGCGCGTCCAGCAGGTCGCTGTCGCCGGCCAGCATCAGCTGCAGGTGGTCTTCCGGGATGGGGCGCTCGGCAATTTCGTACAGCGCCTGCAGCAGCTCCATCGCCTGCGTGGCCTTGGCCTTGGGGCCGTCCACCTTGAACTGCTCGTGCCGGTGGGCAATGCCCACGCCCAAGGCCACCTCGATGGTGCGCAGGTGCGCGTCCGCCGGGCCACACAGGTGGGTCAGGCGGGTGTTGTTGTGCGGGAGGAAGGTGTGGCGCAGGATCACGCTGATAATTCCAGTCGGCAAAAAAGCCAATGACGGCAAAAACGAGGGCGCCACCCGCATCGGCATGCGGCGGCGCCAAAGGACTCCAATGATAGGCAAATTGACCGGCACCCTGCTGGAGAAGAATCCCCCCGAGGTGCTGCTGGACTGCCACGGCGTGGGCTACGAGGTGAATGTGCCCATGAGCACGTTCTACAACCTGCCCGCCGTGGGCGAGCGCGTCAGCCTGCTCACGCAGTTCATCGTGCGCGAGGATGCGCAACTGCTCTACGGCTTTGCCACGGCCCCGGAGCGCCAGGCATTCCGCGAGCTGATCAAAATCTCGGGCGTGGGCCCGCGCACGGCGCTGTCCATTCTGAGTGGCATGGGCGTGAGCGATCTGGCGCAGGCGATTTCGCTGCAGGAGGCGGGTCGTCTGGTGAAGGTGCCGGGCATCGGCAAAAAGACCGCCGAGCGTTTGCTCCTGGAGCTCAAGGGCAAGCTGGGAGCGGACATCGGTGCTGTGCGAGGTGCCGCCAACAGCGATGCGCAGGCCGACATTCTGCAGGCCCTCCTGGCTTTGGGGTACAACGACAAGGAAGCGGCGGCGGCGCTCAAGGCGCTGCCCGCGGAGGTGGGGGTGAGCGAGGGGATCAAGATGGCGCTCAAGGCGCTGGCGAAGTAGTGGATGGGATTCAACCAGAAGGGGATGACTGAGATGATGATGTATCGCGCTTTGCTTCAAGGTGCCGGACTGTTGGTAGTCTTAGCGGTGGCTGCCTGTGGCGGAGGCGGCGGCGACTCGCCAGCCGCACCGCCGGCCCCGTCCACGCCGGTGGCCCCGGAGCAGCCTAACCCGCCCCTCACTCCCGCACCACCTTCCGCACCGCCGCCGCCTCCCGTCACACCTGTGCCCGTGGTTACCGACCGCATCGAGGCGCTGGATACCGGTCTTCCCAGGCTGGCCCCCCAAATGTCGGCTACGGCGGTGGCGCGCCGCACGGGTGGGCCGGTCGCCACCCCCGTGAACCTCGGCCCGCTACCCAGCGCTCAAGGGTTTGAGAAAAAGGCCACCGAGCGTGCGGCGCTCGCCAAAGGCGCCCCGCAGCAGATCGGTGTGGCCCGCCCCGTGGCCGCCACCGCCAGGCCGCGCGATATGCTGGGCCAGCTCCAGTGGCAGGCCGTGGGCGGCGGCTTGCAGCGGGCGGCCGTCAGCTTCAAGGCCGAGGGCGCGCATGGCGTTCGGCTGGGGGTGTTGGTGCGCAATTTGCCGGCCGGCACCGTGCTGCGCTTTTATGCCCAGGCGGGCGGCGATGCCGTGCAGATCACGGGCGAAGAGGTGCTACGCACCATTCAGCGCAATCTGGACGCGGGTGACAAGGGCGATGCCGCACGCACCTACTGGGGGCCCGATTTTGGCGGCGCCGAAACCACGCTGGAATTGCAGGTGCCGGTGGCGGCACGGCTGGAAGAGCTGGATATCGCCGTGCCCACGCTCTCGCACTTCTTCGTCTCGCCCGATCAGGCCACGGCCGCGTCGTTTGCCAAGGTGGGCGAGTCGGGCAGCTGCAACATCGACGTGTCGTGCAAGGCCGAGCTCAATGCAGAAAGTCGCGCCGTGGCACGCATGATTTTCGTACAGGAAGGCGGCAGCTACCTTTGCACGGGCACGCTGCTCAACGACATATCGTCGAGCAGAATTCCGTACTTCCTGTCGGCACACCACTGCATTTCAACCCAGACCGTTGCGTCGACGCTGACCACTGACTGGTTCTACCGCTCCACGTCATGCAACACGGCCAGTGCCAACCCGGGCGCGCAAAAGGTCACCGGAGGCGCTGCGCTACTGTTTGCTGATTCGCAGACCGACACATCGTTCATGCGCCTGAACAGTGCGCCGCCTCAGGGCGTCGTGTACGCGGGCTCGTACTTTGGGCCGGTGACGCAGTCCTCGCCGGTGGTGGGCATCCACCATCCACGCGGTGACCTGCAAAAGACCAGCGCCGGGAGCGTTGAAGCGTTCAGTTACTGCAGCAACGAGCAATGTTTCCCCAGCACCCAGCAAGACGGGCGTTACTACTCGGTTGGCTGGGTGTCAGGCACCACAGAGGGTGGCAGCAGTGGCTCGGGACTGTTTTCAACCATTGATGCGAAACGCTACGTGGTTGGCCAGCTCTACGGCGGCGCTTCCAGCTGCCAGGCGCCTACAGGCCGCGATTTCTATGGGCGGTTCGACCTGCCGTTCCAACTGGCCATCAAGACCTGGCTGACGCCCGGTTTGTAATCAGCAATCCTCAACCGTGCGTGCAAGCCTGCCCGAATGACCATCCAGACCGACGACTTCACTCCCGCCCCCGCCAAGCGCGTGATCTCCGCCGCCCCCGTCTCGCCGCAGGAAGAGGCGCTCGAGCGGGCGCTGCGTCCCAAGCTGCTGCAGGAATACGTCGGGCAGGCCAAGGCGCGGGAGCAGCTGGAGATCTTCATCGGTGCGGCCCGCAAGCGGGGCGAGGCGCTGGACCATGTGCTCTTGTTCGGCCCGCCCGGGCTGGGCAAGACTACGCTCAGCCACATCATTGCGGCCGAGTTGGGGGTGAACTTGCGGCAGACCAGCGGGCCGGTGCTGGAAAAGCCCAAGGACCTGGCCGCCCTGCTCACCAATTTGGAAAAGAACGACGTTCTTTTCATTGATGAGATCCACCGCCTCTCGCCCGTGGTCGAGGAAATCCTCTACCCCGCGCTGGAGGACTACCAGATCGACATCATGATCGGTGAGGGCCCGGCGGCGCGCAGCATCAAGCTGGACCTGCAGCCCTTCACGCTGGTGGGCGCCACCACGCGGGCGGGCATGCTCACCAACCCGCTGCGCGACCGCTTTGGCATCGTGGCGCGGCTGGAGTTTTATACGGCCGACGAGCTGGCCAGCATCGTCCAGCGCAGTGCGGGGCTGCTCAATGCGCCCATGGACGAGGAGGGCGGTTTTGAAATCGCCCGCCGCTCGCGCGGCACACCGCGCATTGCCAACCGGCTGCTGCGCCGGGTGCGCGACTATGCCGAAGTCAAGGGCGACGGTCGCATCACCAAATCCATTGCCGACAAGGCACTGGCTATGCTGGATGTGGACCCGCAAGGGTTTGACGTGATGGACCGCAAGCTGCTCGAAGCCGTGATCCACCGTTTTGACGGCGGCCCAGTGGGGCTGGACAACATCGCAGCCAGCATTGGGGAAGAGGCAGGCACCATTGAGGATGTGATTGAGCCCTACCTCATCCAGCAGGGCTACCTGCAGCGCACGCCCCGTGGCCGCATCGCCACGCTGGCGGCGTTCCGCCACCTGGGGGTGGCGCCACCGCAAGCGGCCGGTGGGCTGTTTTCTGAATGAGCAAAAACGCAGCAACTGGCAGCCAGGGTGGTCGGGTGAATCGACGCTGGCTGGCATGGGCGCTGGGCGCTGCCGTCTTGCTGGCGGCGGTTGCCATGGGCGCAGCCACACTGCGCGGCCCGCAGGTTGATGCCCTGGTGGTTCCATCGGCGCCGCTGGTGCGCACGCTACAGTTTTCAGCGCGTGTGGCCACGTTGTCGCGGGTGGAGGTGGGCAGCACCGTCACCGGCCGTGTGGCCCAGGTGCGGGTAACGGAGGGAGCCGCCGTGCGCCAGGGCGATGTGCTGGTGCAGCTCGAATCCGACGAATTGCGCGCGGCTTTGACCCAGGCTGTGGCTTCAGAACGCCAGGCAAAGGCGCGGCTGGAAGGCCTTCGCAGCACGGGCCGCACTGCCGCGCAGGCAGCCCGGGCGCAGGCCGATGCCTCGCTGCAAGCCGCCAGCGCCAGCTTGGCGCGGGTGCAGCAGTTGGTGACCGAGGGGTTTTACAGCCCGGCGCAGCTTGACGAGGCACGCCGTGCGGTGGACGTGGCGCGGGCGCAGCATCTCAGCGCGCAAGCGCAACTGCAAGCCAACGCCGACGCGGGCACTGAGGTAGCCCAGGCCCAGGCCGAGTTAGCGCTAGCCCAGGCGGCCACGGTGGCTGCACAGGCCCGCCTGGCACAAGCCACGCTGGTGGCCCCCGCCGATGCGCGCGTGCTGGTGTGTGAGGTGGAGCCTGGGCAGATCGTGCAGCCGGGCAAGGCCTTGCTCAGCCTGGCGCTGGCCGGGCCCACGCAGCTGGTGGCCCAGGTGGATGAACGCTTTCTGGAGCAACTGCAACTGGGCCAGCCGGCCTGGGTGGTGGCCGATGCCTTTGCGGGGCAGCGCTTTGCGGCCCGCGTGCTGTCCATCGCGCCGGCGGTGGATGCGCAGCGCGGCGCCATTGAGGTGAAGTTTTCGATTGAGCAGACACCTGCCTTTTTGCGCGAAGACATGACCTTGTCGGTGGAGGTGGAGACCGCCCGACGCGAGCGCACCCTGGTGCTGCCCCAGGCCGCTTTGCGCGGCCCGGCCGGTGGCGATCAAGCCAGCGTGCTGGTGCTGCAGGATGGGCGCGCCCAGGTACGCAACGTGCGGCTGGGCCTGCGCACGCTGGATGCGGTGGAGGTGCTTGACGGCCTGAAGGAAGGCGACATGGTGCTGCGCGGCAACGCGAGCTTGCAGGAAGGTCAACGCGTGCGTGCCCGCACGGCGCCATGGACCACTGCTTCGTCCGCGCCCACTCCGGCGGCCCAAGGCAATCAGGGCGGTGGCGCGGGCCCTGCGTTGACCGGCACCATGGGCCGTTGAGCCTGCCGCCATGTGGATCTGGCCTGGTTTCGAGTTCCGCGTGGCGCTGCGCTTCTTGCGCGAGGGGCGCATGCAGACCGTGCTCATCATCGTGGGCGTGGCTGCGGGCGTAGCGGTCATTGCCTATATCTCGGCGCTCATCAGCGGCTTGCAGGCCAACACCCTGGCCAAAACACTGGGTGCGCAGGCGCACGTCACGCTGCGCGCGCCGGACGATCTGGTCACCCCGGCCGCCCCGGCCGCCCCGGCGGCGCCGGATACTGCCGCGTTGACCGAAACCCAGCCGCGTGCGCAGCGCTTGCGCTCCGTCGCCAATTGGCAGGCGCTGGTGCCGCTGCTGGAGGGGTTGCCTGCCGTCGCAGGCGTTTCGCCCATGGTGTCCGGCTCGGGCCTGGCGCTGCGCGGCGAGGCATCGCAGGCGATTGCCCTCATGGGCGTGGACCTCGACCGCTATGACCGCGTGGTGGGCTTGCGCGCCAAGGTCGTCAGCGGCAGTGCGCGGCTGGCGCCAGGGGAGGCGGTGATAGGCCGCGAGTTGGCGCAGGACCTGGGGGTGCGCGTGGGTGACCGCCTCACGGTGCAGACGGGCAGTGTGAGTGGCTCGGTCAGCGATTCGGTGCGCGTGACTGCGCTGGTGGACCTGGGCGTGAAAGACCTGAACCGGCGCACCGTGATCGTGCCGCTGCGTGCCGCGCAAAGCCTGCTGGCGTTGCCCGGTGGAGTCACCCAGCTGGACCTGACCCTCAAGGACGTTTGGGTGGCCCAAACCCTGGCGCGAGAGCTGCAAAGCCAGTTCCCCTACAAGATCGAGAGCTGGCAAGAGAGCAATGCCCAGCTGGTGTCCGCGCTCAACGCGCAGTCCATCAGCACCTCCATCATCCGGGGTGTGGTGCTGGCGGTGGTGGTGCTGGGCATTGCCAGTGTGCTGGTGGTGTCGGTGGTGCAAAAGGGCCGCGAGATCGGCATCCTGCGCGCCATGGGCGCCACGCGGGGCCAGGTGCTGCGGGTGTTTCTGGTGCAGGGCGCTGTGGTGGGGGCGCTGGGCTC
>NZ_CAXIAK010000103.1:0-10778 GCF_964021665.1 uncultured Acidovorax sp. | reverse complement strand
GTGGGCGGGTGCTACGGAAAACATAGCTGCCAGCGCAAATCCAGCAAGCGCCAGCACCGATTTTCTTTTGGAAATCATCCAATCACTCCTTCAAAAAAGATTTGCCATTGCTGGCCGCGCCGCGTCCAGTACTGGCGTTTGATGGGGCCGGTGCGCGCACCTTCTGCCACTTCGCCGAACGTTACCACCATGGTGTCGGCCGAGTCCGTCCAGCGCAGGTAAGCCTTGTCCTTGAGGTGGACAGGGCGACCCTTGAGCGCCTGGGATTCCGCCTGCAGCACGGTGGCCCATTCAGACAGGGGCTTTTTCTTGTGGCTTTGGAAGTCCGGGGCGTAAAAGCCGAGCAGGCGGTTCATGTTGCCTTCGGACTTGGCAGCGCTCCAGGCGTTGAGCACGGCTTCGAACGAATTGCGCTCGGCCTGAACGCTGTGGGCTTGCACCCATTGCAGTTGCTTGGCAATCACCACGGGGGTGGAGCGGGGCTCCACCGTGCGCAGAATGCGCTCCAGGTCCGGGTTGGCCAGGGCTACGCAGCCGTCCGTGGCCAGCGGTGCGCGAGAAAACTGGTCGGGCGGCGTGCCGTGCAGCCAGATGCCGCTGCCGGTCTTGCCCCGCACCTGGTCCAGCGGGTTGGGGTAATTGATGGGCAGGGCACCCGCACCGTAAAAGTCCTTGAGCGTGGCGGGGTCCAGACGGCTGGTGATGAAGTACACGCCCAGGGGGGTGCGCTGATCGCCTTCCGTCGCCTTTTCAATGCCCAGCTTGCCCACCGAGGCGTAGTAATCCGCCACCAGCTTCAGGCCCTTGTCGGTGTTCTCGAACAGGTACAGCCGCGAACGCGAGGTATCCACAGCAATCGCATGCTTGTAGCGGGGGGCCAGCTCGACAAACTGCGCCGGGATGTGGGTGGACGCGGGGCGGTTGCGCTGCGCCTGCACACGCTGGCGTGATTCGGTGCGCAGTTCGTCCAGCGTGGCAATCACCTCGGGCGGGTAGGGCAGGGAGGGCTCCGGGACATCGCCCAGTTGCTTGACGGGGCGCACGCGGGCCGCCAGCAGGTCGCCCACGGCCAGTTGCGCCAGTTGAAAGTTGGGATGCTCGCGGGCCAGGCTTTCGGCCTGCACCAGTGCCTCGCGCCCCCGGCCTTCACTGGCCAGCTGGTACACCTTCAGCAGCCGCGCCTCGGCCTGCCCGTCTCGCAGTGCGGCGGGGGCCACCGGGGCTGCCGGTTTGGCTGCAGCGCGCTTGGAGGGGGCCGCTGAGCGCTGGTTTTTTGCAGCGGCTTGCGGTGCCTGGGCCGATGTGCGCTTGGGCGGCTGGGATGGCTGTGCGTAGGCGCTGGCCTGCACGGCCATGGCAAGCAGGGTCAGGGTACTGGCGGTGTGACGAATCCAGGTGGGCATTCCCACCCTGTGGCGCTGTGTCAAGGGGCTGTCAAGATAAAGGAAAGAGGGCAAGTCAAGGTCAGGCGCCCGCCGCACACATCACTGCCCGTGGGCAGGGTGGGTGCAGCGCAGGCGGTTTGCAGGTCAGCCGCCAGTGGCTTCGCGCACGATGAGCCAGCGGCCGTTGCTCTCGACCAGATCCAGCGTCTTGCGGCTGGAGACGTTCAGCGAGTCAGCGCTGTAGGCTTGGCGGAAGCGCGCGGTGGCCTTGTTGCCGTTCACCGAAACGTTCAGGTCGGACACCTGCACGGTGATCTTGGATTTGCCCACGATCCGGGCCTCACGTTCTTTCTCCCACGCGGCGCGGGTCATGCGGCCTGGTGGGTCAAAGTCTTTGCCGTATGCGGCCAGGTAGGCCTTCATGTCTTTGGCTGCCCAAGCGGCAGCCCAGGCTTGCACGGCTGCGGTGACTTCCTTGGCATCCTTCGCGGCCTCTTGCTTGGCTGCGTCTGGCGCGGCGGGTGCCGGGGCTGGTGTGGCAGCCGGTGCAGCCGCTGTGGCGGCAGGGGCGGTTGTTGGGGCAGGGGCCGCAGCAGGTGCTGGGGCCGCAGCAGGTGCAGGGGCCGGTGCCGGCCGCTGGGTAGCCACCACGGCCGGGGCAGGCGCTGCCGCTGCAGGCTTGGCACCCTTGGCAATGTCGGCCGAGAACAATTCGCGGATCAGGGCCAGCTTGGGCTTGACCGATGTGGCGTTGGCCGCATCCAGCTGCAGTGCCTTGTTGTAGGCCTGGCTGGCCAGCTTGGCGTAAATGTCGCCCAGGTTTTCGTGCGCGGTGGCGTAGCTGGGGTTGGTGCGGATGGCCATTTCCAGCGCGGTGCGGGCCTTGTCCAGCTGGTTCTGGTTGGCATACAGCACGGCCAGGTTGTTGTAGGGCTCGGGCAGCTCTGGGTAATCTTCAGTCAACTTGGTGAACGTGGCCACGGCGTCTGCCGGCTTGCCCGAGTCGGCCTGGGCCACACCCTTGAGAAAGCGCAATTGCGGATCGCGGGGCGTGGCAGACAATCGCTGGTCCGCCTTGGTCAGGGCTTCGGCCGCTTTGCCGGCCTTGAGCAGCTGCGTGATTTCGGCATAGTCGTTGGCCTGCGCCTGGGCAGCACCGGTACCGACAAGGGCCGTCAGTGCCAACAGGCGCAGTAGTCGGGGAAGGGTGCGGCGGACTTGCTTCATGAGGGTTCTGGAGGGGTTGAACGGCGTGAAACCCGGGCCGGGCTTATACTGCGGCGGATTGTAGCTGAGGGGGTTGTCATGACGGAGCACTGTTGCCGCTGGTGATTTCATCGGTCGCCCACTTGAGGCGCCGTCCCCCGCGAGGGACCGATTCCTCGCGCTACAGGGTGATCCGCATCGCCCATCCACACCCCCGATCCCGACCCTGACATCCCATGAGCTTGCGCATCTACAACACGCTGTCGCGTGCATTGGAAGACTTTTCTCCGCTCGAACCTGGCCACGTCCGCATGTACGTCTGCGGCATGACCATTTATGACCTGTGCCACATTGGCCACGCCCGCATGATGATGGCGTTTGACGTGGTGCAGCGCTGGCTCAAGGCCAGCGGAATGCGCGTGACCTACGTGCGCAACATCACCGACATTGACGACAAGATCATCAAACGCGCGCTGGAGCGCGGCATCACCATCCGCCAGCTCACCGACGAGATGATCGCCGCCATGCACCAGGACATTGGCGCGCTGGGCATTGAGCCGCCCTCGGTAGAGCCCCGCGCCACAGAATATGTGCCGCAAATGCTTTCGCTGATTGGCCAGCTGGAAGGCAAGGGCCTGGCGTATCGCGCCAGCAATGGCGATGTGAACTACTCCGTGCGCAAGTTCGATGGCTACGGCAAGTTGTCGGGTAAGTCGCTGGACGAGCTGCGTGCGGGTGAGCGCGTGGCCGTGCAAGACGGCAAGGAAGACCCGCTCGACTTCGTGCTGTGGAAGTCTGCCAAGGCCGATGAGCCGGAAGACGCGAAGTGGGCCAGCGAATTCGGCACCGGCCGCCCCGGCTGGCACATTGAGTGCTCGGCCATGAGCTGCGCCACGCTGGGTGAGACGTTCGACATCCACGGCGGCGGTGCGGACCTGCAATTTCCCCACCACGAAAACGAAATCGCCCAGAGCGAAGGTGCTACGGGCAAGCCGCTGGCCAAGTTCTGGGTGCATAACGGCTTTGTGCGCGTGGACAACGAGAAGATGTCCAAGAGCCTGGGCAACTTCTTCACCATCCGCGATGTGCTCCAGCAATACGACGCCGAGACGGTGCGGTTTTTCATCGTGCGCGCCCATTACCGCAGCGCACTCAATTACAGCGATGCCCACCTGGACGACGCGCGCCAGGCCCTCAAGCGCTTGTACACCGCGCTGAGCCTGGTGGAACCCGCCGCCGTGGCTGTGGACTGGAGCAACCCCTACGCTGCCCGCTTCAAGGCCGCCATGGACGAAGACTTTGGGACGCCCGAAGCCGTGGCAGTGCTCTTTGATCTGGCCAGCGAAGTCAACAAGACCCGGTCTGCCGAACTGGCTGGTCTGCTCAAGGCCCTGGCCCAATGCCTGGGCTTGCTGCAGGGCGATCCCAAGGCGTTTTTGCAGGCGGGTGCTGGACTCGACGAAGCCGCTATTCAGGCGCAAATTGCCGCTCGCGCTGCTGCCAAGGCCGCGAAGGACTTTGCTGAGGCCGACCGCATCCGTCAGGCCTTACTGGCCCAGGGCATCGTGCTCAAGGACTCTGCAGCGGGTACGACCTGGGAAGCTGCACAGTGATTCTTTTTATGAAAAAAACCGCCATCAAGGCAGACTGGATGAGCGGTGGCAGCTACTAAAAAAATAGCATCTGCGGATGCCATCCAGGCATCGCCTGACCTGGCGACGCCGGCCTACTGGGCCGAGGCCTGCAAGCACTTGGTCAAAAAAGACCGGGTGATGAAGCGCCTGATTCCTCAGTTTGGTGATGCAGCGCTGCAAACCCGCCGCGATGCTTTCACCACGCTGGCGCGCAGCATCGTGGGCCAGCAGTCGTCGGTCAAAGCCGCACAAGCCGTGTGGGAACGCTTTGCCGCGTTGTCGCGAACCCTGAGCCCGGCCCATGTGCTCAAGCTCAAGGTGGACGATATGCGCGCCGCAGGCTTGTCGGCCCGCAAGATCGACTATCTGGTGGATTTGGCCCTGCACTTTGACAACGGCAAGCTGCACGTCAAGGACTGGGAGTCCATGGACGACGAGGCCATCATTGCCGAGCTGGTGGACATCCGTGGCATTGGCCGCTGGACGGCCGAAATGTTCCTCATCTTCTATCTGCAGCGCCCCAATGTGCTGCCGCTGGATGACCCTGGACTGATCACCGGTATCAGCCAGAACTATTTTTCGGGCGAGCAGGTCAGCCGCAGCGATGCGCGTGAAGTGGCCGAGGCCTGGAAGCCCTGGTGCAGTGTGGCGACTTGGTATATTTGGCGGTCGCTGGACCCCGCACCCACCACCGATTAACGGCGGACAACCGACCCTTGTTTGACATCGGTTACATTGCGTGCCGTTCGCGGCTGCCCCGCAGTGCGCGACCTAAGGAGAAAAACGTTGGCGAAAAAAACCTTTCTGGATTTCGAACAGCCGATTGCTGAACTCGAATCCAAAATCGAAGAACTGCGCTACGTGCAGACTGAAAGCGCTGTCGATATTTCTGAAGAAATCGATCAGCTCAGCAAGAAGAGCCAGCAGCTCACCAAAGACATCTACAGCGAGCTGAGCCCCTGGCAGATCACCAAGATTGCCCGCCACCCCGAGCGTCCCTACACGCTCGACTACGTGCGCGACATCTTTACTGATTTTGTGGAACTGCACGGCGACCGTCACTATGCGGACGACCTCTCCATCGTAGGTGGCTTGGCCCGCTTCAACGGCCACGCCTGCATGGTGATGGGCCACCAAAAGGGCCGCGACACCAAAGAACGCGCCATGCGCAACTTTGGCATGAGCAAGCCCGAGGGCTACCGCAAGGCGCTGCGCCTGATGAAAACGGCCGAGAAGTTCAAGCTGCCCGTGTTCACCTTTGTGGATACGCCCGGCGCTTACCCCGGCATCGACGCCGAAGAGCGTGGTCAGTCTGAAGCCATCGGCCGCAACATCTTCGAGATGGCGCAACTTGAAGTGCCCATCATCACCACCATCATCGGCGAAGGCGGCTCGGGCGGCGCGCTGGCTATCAGCGTGGCTGATCAAGTCGTCATGCTGCAATACGCCATCTATTCCGTGATCAGCCCTGAAGGCTGCGCCTCCATCCTCTGGAAGACGAGCGACAAGGCCCAGGAAGCGGCCGACGCTTTGGGCATCACCGCCCACCGCCTCAAGGCCCTAGGCCTGGTGGACAAGATCGTGAGCGAGCCCGTGGGCGGCGCCCACCGCGACCACAAGCAAATGGCGGCTTTCCTCAAGCGCGCTTTGGGCGATGCCTTCCGCCAATTGGCCGACCTCAAGACCAAAGACCTGCTGGATCGTCGTTATGAGCGTCTGCAAAGCTATGGCCGCTTCAGTGACACCAAGGCAGACAGCCGCTGAACGCCTGACTGTGGCCACGAGTTTCGCGCTACGTAGCACCGCTGCAAAGGCCCCGGATGGGGCTTTTGCATTTGTGCCGATGGCTGGGCTTCTCTCTCGCCTTCGGTGGTTTGTTCAATGGTGCCAGTGCGGGGCAGGGCATGCGGAGGTCTGGGCATGACCATCTCCGTGGATGCCGCCATGGCGGCGTTTTCTCCCAAACTACCCTTGGCTGTCGGGCTCAGTGGGGGCGCAGACTCTACGGCGCTGTTGTTGGCCGCGTCACGAAAGTACCCAGGGCAAGTCAGCGCCATCCATGTGAACCATGGCCTGCAAGCGGCGGCAGCGTCTTTCGAGCGGCATTGCGTGCAGCTGTGCAACGCTCTCGGTGTTCCCTTGTTCGTGCAGCGTGTGGACGGTCGCCACGCCAGCGGCCAGAGCCCGGAAGACGCTGCACGCCAGGCGCGCTATCAGGCATTTGATGCTGCACTGGCCTCTGAGCCTGCGCTAGCTGCTATCAAGACTGTAGCGCTGGCGCAGCACGCGGACGATCAGGTAGAAACCATGCTCCTTGCCTTGTCGCGCGGCGCAGGGGTCGCAGGCATCGCGGCCATGCCCGCCCACTGGCAACGGCAAGGGCGCGTTTGGTGCAGGCCACTGCTCCAGGTATCCAGTCATGACGTGCGCGACTGGTTGCGCCAAGGTGGGCATGCGTGGATAGAAGACCCCAGCAACACAGACCAGCGTTTCACCCGCAATCGCATTCGCGCCCAGCTACTGCCTGCGCTTCAGGCAGTTTTCCCCTCGTATCGGGAAACGTTTGGACGAACCGCGGCCAACGCAGCCCAGGCAGACGAGTTGCTGCAAGAGATCGCAGAGCAAGACCTCGCTGCCACGGGCTTGCCTCCCACGATCCAGCGCCTACAGACGCTGACCCGCTCAAGGCAGGCCAACGTCTTGCGCTACTGGCTGCGGATCCATCACCAAACCACCCCATCCGCCGCCCAGCTGGCGGAGCTGCTGGATCAGATAGCTGCGTGCACGACCCGAGGACACCGTTTGCGGCTGAAAGTGGGGCGTGGCTTTGCGCTGAGGCAAGGGGCTGTACTTGAATGGAGTGCGGCCTGAAACCTCTCCGGCAAGCCTCCAGGTTTTCCTAGAAAGCCTCAAAAATGAGGCATAATAGCGGGATTGGAAACGTGACCGAGTGGCCGAAGGTGCTCCCCTGCTAAGGGAGTATGGGGTGTAGAGCCTCATCGAGGGTTCGAATCCCTCCGTTTCCGCCAAGATAAGCCCTGAGCAACAAAGTTGTTCAGGGCTTTTTCGTTTGGATCCCCATCTGCGCATTGAGGCGGTATCGACAGCATCCCGTCATCCCAGTACTTGGGATATTGAAGCCAGGACGTATGCCATCTTGTGGACCGCCGACCCCAACCTACGGTGAATTTGAGGCGTAAGGGCCGTGATATGAGCAACGGTGTTCCCTCGCCCGCGACCAAGCACCAGGGCGATCTGTACAAGGCCACCAAAATGCGCGCCGGACCCTGTGTGGGCTTGTTTGAAGACGTTCATAGCGTGTTCTTGCAGATCTTGCCGTCTTTCATGACCAATTTCAGATTTCTCTCAGGGGCCTCACGCGCTATCGCCCCGCCCGTGGCAAACCAGGGTGGTACTTTTGGGAGTGCGCGGCTCATAATCAGCCATCACGTTTCTGGGGGACACACGATGACGCCACCTACCGCCTCTGACCGAAGTGCTTTCGGTAAAGCCAACCCCCACGCTCTGGCCACCATTTTGGAGGCGAGCGAAACCCGCCGGATCATTTCCGCCACCGACATCTACGACATTTCCGGCGTAAAGCTTTGGGCTGGCAACCAGCCTGTGTCCACCTCGCTGCAACGCAAGCTGCTGGACCGTGAGTTGCGTCAGCCGCTGGAAACCAGTTTGGTGGCGGAAGATGGCGTCAGCGCCGCGAGCCTGGCGCTTGCGTTCGAAGAATTGCTGGGCGGCGGCTCCGCGCTGCTCCCTTTGCTGCAACCCCATGCCCAGCGTTTGGCCAGCTTGATCAAAGGGCTGACTCTGCACCCTGTAGCCCAGCTTTTGCTCACCGCCGCGCAGACCGCGCGGCCTGAACACTACGCTCATGCTGTGGCCGCAATGGCTCTGAACGGGGCTCTGATGGCTGCAGGAGGTGGAGACGACGCCGCGGTGCGCCTGGCGTTGCTCTGCGGTCTGTTGCACGATGTGGGCGAGATGTACATCGGCCCGGAGCACGGCGAAGCCGAGGCCGACCGGGATCTGGACTTTGCCAGTTACCAGCAGCTGGTGGTGCATCCGCATGTGGGGTCGCTGCTCTTGGCGCAGTTGACCAACTATCCCGCCGACGTGGCCAGGGCTGTGGCAGAGCATCACGAGCGGCTGGACCAATCGGGCTACCCCAATGCGTTGGCTGGGGGGCAGATGTCCACGCAGGGCCGTCTGTTGGCGGTGACGGAGGCCACCCTCCACGCGCTGCGCAGCCCCTACAGCCACTTGCTGCACGCCAGTGTGGCGCTGCGTGCGGTTCCCGGAGAATTCGATTTGGTCTGGGTCGGAAAAATTACCCATGCGTCCAGCGCACAGCCACCCCAATCTGCAGTGATGAAGCCTGAAGACATTCAGCAGCGCCTGGCTGCCTTGAGTGAGGTGCTGGCGTCAGCAGAAAGCCGGGTGAGTGCTTTGGCAGCGCAGGCCCAGTTGCCTGCGTTGCAGCAGGCGCTGGAGCTTGCAGAATTTTTGTTGGGACGACTGCGCACCGGCTGGAACGAGAGCGGTTTGTGGAACCCATCGGCCCTGCTCAGCGCAGATGCGGCGGAGGTGGAGGCACTGGAAGACGAGCTCTACTTTCGCTTGCGAGGCGTGCAGCGCGCCGCTTTGCTGCGTGCGGGCACGCTACCAGCACCGCAGGCGCAGCAGTTGCAAGACCTGTGCGACTCCCTGGCCATGGGGGGCTAGCTGCCACGCAGCGCAGACCAGCGAAATCACCGAGCTGCGCTGGCTGGTGCAACAAGTGATGGATGAGCTAGCCTTGCGCCATGGGTCTGCGCCGCAGGTGCACCTGGAGTGTTGTCGCCAAAAGGGTGGGGCGGACGAGGGACAAAGCCTGCCGCTGCTCACGCTGGATCGTTCGCGCACCAGGCTACTGCGCAACTTGCTGGACAACGCTTCGCGCCAGAGCGACCCTGCTGGCCAACCCTTGCAGCTGCGCTGCACATCGCCAATACTGGCCGGGGCCTGCTGGTCGAGGCGGTGTTGCCTGGCACCGCTTTCTGATGGGAGCAGCGGGTGGCGTGCCGCAGTGATGTGTAGGCGGCCCATTTCCCGCAGGCCCAGGTTGCACCTGTATGGTGCAAGTTGATATCTACGTTTGTTAGATATTTACGTAAAAAGTGCCGCTAACGCACGCTGAATAAGCGCTGCAAGCTATCAAATAAATAGCATTGCTGATTCGTGGTCTGGGGGCATGGCCCTCTGTTTGGGCTGGCCTCGTTCTTGCTGTTCTGTCCGCACCCACTTCGCCGTGGTTCGTTGGTGATTACCCTGTATAGACAGGTGTTTCCGCAATGGCATCATGGCGCGGTGTTGCTGGGGTGTCCTGGCCACGCGTGGGCGACGACGAACTCTTTTTTCGAACAGGAGCAGATGATGACTGGATCGGTTGTAAAGATGGCAACGCTGGCGGCGGCCGCTGCTTGTGTCCTGGCTGTGGCCACGCCCGCGCAGGCGCAAAACACCAAAATCGTGCTGGGCATGTCCGGCTGGACGGGCTTTGCGCCCCTCACTCTGGCCGACAAGGCCGGCATCTTCAAGAAAAACGGCCTGGATGTGGAGATCAAGATGATCCCGCAGAAGGACCGCCACCTGGCCCTCGCCTCCAAGTCCATCCAGTGCGCTGCCACCACCGTGGAGACCCATGTGGCCTGGAACGCCAACGGCGTGCCCATCGTGCAGATCTTCCAGATGGACAAGTCCTACGGCGCCGACGGCATCGCGGTGCGCGGCAGCATCAACAGCTTTGCAGACCTCAAGGGCAAGACCATCGGCGTGGACGCGCCTGGCACGGCCCCGTACTTCGGCCTGGCCTGGATGCTGAGCAAGAACGGCATGAGCCTCAAGGACGTGAAGACCACCACGCTGTCGCCCCAGGCCGCAGCACAAGCCTTCGTGGCGGGGCAGAATGACGCCGCCATGACGTACGAGCCGTACCTGTCCACCGTGCGCGAGAACCCCAGCGCCGGCAAGATTCTGGCCACCACGCTCGACTACCCCATGGTGATGGACACCGTGGGTTGCGACCCGACCTGGCTCAAGGCCAACGCCAAGGCGGCTCAGGCACTGGCCAACTCGTATTTCCAGGCGCTCGACATGATCAAGGCCGACCCGGCCAAGTCCAACGAGATCATGGGCGCCGCCGTCAAGCAGACGGGCGAGCAGTTCGCCAAGTCCTCATCATTCATGCGCTGGCAGGACAAGGCCGCCAACCAGAAGTTCGTTGCGGGCGAGCTGCAGGCCTTTATGAAAGACGCCACAGCCATCCTGCTCGAGGCCGGAATCATCCGCAAGGCCCCTGAAGACTTGAACGTCACCTTCGACGCCAGCTTCATCAAGTAAATAGACGGAAGAAGAGCGCTCCATGTCCGCCGTACAACCCCTGTCCGTTACCGAGCCAACAAAACAGCCAAAGGCCACCGTGCGGAGGCGCTCGCTGGCCCCGCTGGAGCCTGTGAGCAGCCGATCCCGCTGGATGCTCGGGCTGGCCTTTTTCGCCCTG
>NZ_CAXIAK010000102.1:0-11409 GCF_964021665.1 uncultured Acidovorax sp. | reverse complement strand
GGCCTGGGCGATGAACAGCGCCGCCAGCGTCATGTAGATGTTGGTGCCGTCCAGGTTGAACGAGTAGCCCGTGGGCACCACGAGACCCACCACCGACTTGCTGCAACCGGCCTTTTCCATCTTTTCCATCAGCGAAGGCAGGGCCGACTCCGACGACGACGTGCCCAGCACCAGCATCAGCTCGGCCCTGAGGTAACGGCACAGCTTGAACACCGAGAAACCGCACAGCCGCGCCACAAAGCCCAGAATCACCACCACAAACAGCAGCGACGTGACGTAGAACGAGCCCACCAGCCACGCCAGGTTCACGAGCGACCCCAGGCCGAACTTGCCGATGGTGAACGCCATGGCGCCAAACGCGCCGATGGGGGCCACCTTCATCACAATGCCCACCACCTTGAACACGGGGGTGGTGAGGGCTTCCAGAAAATTCAGCACCGGGCGTCCCGGCTCACCCACCATGGCCAGGCCAATGCCGAACAGCACCGCCACCAGCAGCACCTGCAGGATGTTGTCGCCCACAAAGGGGCTGACCAGCGTCTTGGGGATGATGTCCAGCGCAAAGCCGGTGAGCGTCATCTCGTGCGACTTGGCCACGTAGCCCTTCACGGCGGTCTGGTCCAGGTCTGCGGGGTTGATGTTCATGCCAGCACCGGGCTGCACCACGTTGGCCACCACCAGCCCCACCACCAGCGCCAGGGTGGAGAAGAACAGGAAGTACGCCATGGCCTTGCCGAAGACGCGGCCCACGGTGGAGAGCTGCGACATGCCCGCGATGCCGGTCACGATGGTGAGGAAGATCACCGGGGCGATGATCATC
Source organism: uncultured Acidovorax sp. (assembly GCF_964021665.1). Classification (NCBI taxonomy): domain Bacteria; kingdom Pseudomonadati; phylum Pseudomonadota; class Betaproteobacteria; order Burkholderiales; family Comamonadaceae; genus Acidovorax; species uncultured Acidovorax sp. Next base: position 10,589 of record NZ_CAXIAK010000102.1, on the reverse strand, counting down.
TTGACCAGCTTGATGAACGCGTCGCCCAGCGGTTTGAGCGCCTCGCCATAGGACGGCTCGAAATGGCCCAGCAGCACGCCCAACACGATGGCAAACACCACCTGGAAGTACAGTTGCCGATAAAAAGGCAGCTTCAAGGTTGAGGCTGCGGGAGCGGAATGGTTGTGCATGGAACGGGTCTCCTGGGGTCACGGGTCTGCACCACCGGGGTGCTTCCGGCGCGCGTCAAGGGTGCCGTTTGTACCGCTGCACTTTGTTTCAGCCGATAACCTATTGGTATTAGTCGCAAGCCGCTCCACAGGAGAGCCAGCGCGCCCTATCAGGGTAACTACTTAGACCCAAGGGACCCTGCGGCACACTCTCACCCGCCCCACAGGCCCCATCTACGCCCCTAACCGCACGCTGCCATGCCTACGCCCCGCCTTCGCCAGTTCTGGACGCTGCTGATCCTGCTCACCGGCACGGTGGCCAGCATGTTCGCGGCAAGCCAATGGGCCTGGCAGCGGTCACTGCACGCCGAAAGCGACAGCGTGCAGCGCCAGTTGGCCCTGTACGGGCAGACGCTGACCCAGCGCATCGACCGCTACCGCACCCTGCCCGAAGTGCTGGCGCTGGACGCGCAACTGCAGGGCGCCCTGCGCCGCACTCTGAGCACCGACGAGGTAGCGCAGCTCAACCGCAAGCTGGAGCAGGCCAACGGCGCCAGCCAGTCCTCCACCCTCACCCTGCTCGACCGCGACGGCCTGGCCGTGGCCGCCAGCAACTGGCGCACAGCCACCAGCAATGTGGGGCAGGACTACAGCTTTCGCCCCTATGTGCAGCAGGCGCTGGCCCAGGGGCGCGGCAGTTTTTACGGCATTGGCGTCACCACCGGGGTGCCGGGCTACTTCCTGTCGCAGGCCATTCGCGATGACCATGGTCACACGCTGGGGCTGGTGGTCATCAAGATTGCCTTGCAGGAGCTGGAGCGCGAATGGCTGCAAACGCCCGACATCGTGCTCGCATCCGACGCCCACGGCGTGGTGTTTCTGGCCAGCCAGGATGCCTGGCGCTACCGCCTGCTGCAACCGCTGAGCGACGAAGAACGCCGCGAATTGAATGCCACCCGGCAATACGCCAACCAACCACTGCGCCCCCTGGAAATGCAGGTGGAAGACCACATGGACAACGGTGGTCAGCTGGTACGCGTGGCATCCAGCCCTGATATGCCTGCGCCCGCAGGGCGCGTGCTGTGGCAAACCCAGCCCTTGCCCGGCACGCCCTGGCAACTGCACCTGGTGCACGACACGCACAACAGCCTGGCCGACAGCCGCTGGGCCGGTGCCGCCGGCGCCGGCGGCTGGCTGGCCCTGGCGCTGCTGGTGCTGTTTGTGCGCCAGCGCCAGCGCCTGGCCCGCCTGCGCCAGCGCAGCCGCCAGGAGCTGGAAACCGTGCTGCAACAGCACGCGCAAGAGCTGCGCACCGCGCAGGACGGCATCGTGCAGGCCGCCCAGCAGGCCGCGCAGCAAACGGACACGGGCCTCTCCCGCAGCCTGGAGCACCTGCCCCAGGGCGTGGTCATCATCGACGCCGACCTGAAGCTGGTGGCCTGGAATTCACGTTACGTGCAGCTATTCCGCTACCCGGCCGACCTGATGCAGGTGGGCCGCCCCATTGCCGACCTGCTGCGCCACAACGCCCGCCGGGGCTTGCTGGGCCCGGGCCCGGTGGAAGAAGCCATCGAACGCCGCCTGGCCCACCTGCGCAGCGGCAACCCCCACCTGCACGAAAGCGCCAAAGAAGACGGCACGGTGCTCGAGATCCGCGGCAACCCGCTGCCCGAAGGCGGCTTTGTGACCAGCTACGCAGACATCACCAGCTACAAGAACGCTGCGCGTGAACTGCGGTTCCTCGCCGATGCGCTGGAACAGCGCGTGGCTGACCGCACCCGCGACCTGGACGTGGCCCGCCAAGAGGCCGAGCGCGCCAACCGCTCCAAAACCCGCTTCGTGGCTGCCGCCGTGCACGACCTGCTGCAGCCCCTGAACGCCGCGCGCATGTTCACCTCGCTCTTGCGCAGCCACCTGCCCGATGAAGCCGGGCGGCACGCGGCCGACAGCATTGAAGGCGCCTTGGCCGCGCAGGATGCCATTCTCAATAGCCTGCTCGATATCTCGCGCATGGAATCGGGCCAGCTCGAAGTGCATATCCGCGACGTACCGCTGGGCCCGCTGCTGCAGGTGCTGGGCCACAACTTTGGCGTGCTGGCCGAAAGCCAGGGCCTGCAACTGCGCTGCGTGCCCACCCGCGCCGTGGTGCGCACCGACGAAAACCTGCTGCGCCGCATATTGCAGAACTTCGTCTCCAACGCCATCCGCTACAGCCGGCGCGGGCGCATCGTGGTGGGCTGCCGCAGGGCGGGAAACCACCTGCGCATCGAGGTGCACGACCAGGGCCCCGGCATTCCCGAGGCGCTGCAACGCGAAATCTTTGAAGAATTCCGCCGCCTCGACGAAGGCCGCGCCGACGACCGGGGTGCAGGCCTGGGCCTGGCCATTGTCGAACGCCTGGGCCGCCTGCTGGGCCATGAAATTGGCCTGCGCTCGCAACTGGGGCGCGGCAGCGTTTTCTGGGTGTGCGTGCCGCTGGGCGACCCGGCCGCAGCGCAACCCCCCTCTGCCCCCACCACCGCGCAGCCCGCATCAGACGACGCTCCGCTGCAAGGCAGCAGTGCCTGGGTGATTGAAGACGACGGCCCCACCTGCGCCGCCACGCGGGCCTTGCTGCAACGCTGGGGCTGCGACGTACCTCTGGCAGGTGGCGCGCCACAGGCACTGGAGCAGGCCCGCCCAGGGCAGGCGCCGCAGCTGGTATTGCTGGATGTGCACTTGGGCGCGGGTTACCAAGGGCCGGAGGTGTATGCCGAGCTGTGCCAACGCTGGGGCCAAAGCCCCGCCGTGATCCTGGTCACCGCCGAGCGCGATGCGACGCTACGCCGCCAGGCGGCTGAACGCGGCTGGGGCTTTCTGGCCAAACCCGTGCGGGCACCGGCGTTGCGGGCGCTGGTGAGCCAGACGCTGCTGCGGCTGAAATAGAGAGCCTCTGCCCGCAAAGACTGCGCCGGTGGTGGGCACAACGTTGGGTCAGGCGGCTTCGCGCCAGCCGCCGGGGGCGCAACACACTATCGCTTCACTACTATTTTGATAGCTGCCTGCGCTTGATAGATAAGCGCCAGAGCCTATTTTCAATTCAAAACCTGCTGGGCAGACTCAAACGGAGCCGCCGTCCTCAGTCTCCAGGCTTTTCACCAGCACCGCCGCCTGCGTACGGCTGTAGCACTCCAGCTTTTTCAGGATGGCAGTGACATGCACCTTGACGGTGTTTTCGGCCAGGCCCAGTTCGGCGGCGATCTGTTTGTTCAGCAGGCCATCGGCCAGGCACAGCAGCACGCGGAACTGCTGGGGGGTGAGCTGCGCGAGCCGGGCGGCCAGTTCGGCGTCGGCTTCGGAGCGTTCGGCCGCCATGGGCGGGAACCAGCTGCCGCCGTCGAGCACGGCCTGAATGGCTTCGCCCATGGCGTCGGCGGGGGCGGATTTGGGGATGAAGCCCGCCGCGCCAAACTGCTGCGCACGGCGGATGACGCGGGGGTGGTCGTTGGACGAGATGATGACCACGGGCACCTCGGGGTACTCGCCGCGCACATGCAGCAGGGCTGAAAAGCCGCGGGCGCCGGGCATGCTCAGGTCCAGCAGCACCAGCTCGATCTCGGGGTGCTCTTGCAGCGCCTGGCCCAGGGTGGCGGCGCTGGCGGCCTCCAGGGTGCGGAATTGGGGCAGGCGCCCCTGCAGCACGTGCAGCACGGCGGCGCGGAACAAGGGGTGGTCGTCTGCGACGAGGAGCGTGGGCTCGGTCATGGGCTCAGTCTGCCACGGGGCGCGCGGGCGGGGTGGGGCGAAGGGTCATCACCGCCCCTGCCAGAAGGCGGGCTGTGCGTATTGCTGCTTGAGGTATTCGATCCACAGCCGCACCCTCAGGGGCATGTGCTTGCGCTGGGGAAACACCACGTAAATGCCGTTGGGCGGGGCGGCATAGTCGGCCAGCACCTCCACCAGCCGGCCCGCGGCGATCTCGGCCTCGACCTCCCACGTGCTGCGCCAGGCAATGCCGTAGCCCGAAAGGCACCAGTCGTGCAGCACCTGGCCGTCGGAGCAATCGAGCGGGCCGCCGGGCTTGAGGTAGCCCACCTCGGTGCCGCCCCCTTCGGTGGGCATGCGAAACGCCCAGCCCCGGATCTGCGAGGCCTCGCTCGACAGCGTGAGGCAGTCAAACTGCAGCAGGTCGCTGGGGTGGCGTGGCGTGCCGTGGCGCTGCAAATAGGCGGGGGTGGCCACGCACAGGCGGCGGTTGTCGGCAATGCGCACGCTCACCAGCGATGAGTCGGGCAGGTCGCCCACGCGCACGGCGCAGTCGTAGCCTTCGCCCGCCATGTCCACCACGCGGTCGCTGAGGTTCAGCGAGATGCTCACATCGGGGTGCAGTTCGCGAAAGCGCGGCACCAGCGGGGCCACGTGGCGGCGACCGAAGCCGGCCGGGGCGGTGATGCGCAGGTGCCCGGTGGCCTTGACGCCGCCTTCGGAAACGCTGGCCTCGGCGTTGGCCACATCGGCCAGCACGCGCTGGCAGTCTTCCAGAAAGGCGCTGCCTTCGTGCGTGAGGCTGATGCGCCGCGTGGTGCGCACCAGCAGCTTGACGCCCAGGTGGGCTTCCAGCGCGTCCAGCCGGCGGCCCATGATGGCCGGGGCCACGCCTTCGGCCTTGGCAGCGGCCGTCAAACTGCCGCGCGTGGCCACAGAAACGAACGATTCAAACGCTTTGAGTTTGTCCATGCCCGCACTTTTGCATAAAAGTCATTGGTTTTAAGATTTTCTTCGTCTTTATATCTTCAAACATTTGCAATACAGTGGCCTACAAGCTACCCACTGACATCTTTGCCACCAGGCAGCAAACCCGTTTTTCAACCATTGTTCAAGGCACCCTCCATGACCGACCGCACCACCGTCCACGGCCTGCAAGTGGCTACTTCCCTGTTCCGCTTTGTCGAAGACAAGGTACTGCCCGGCACGGGCGTGGACAGTTCCGCCTTCTGGAAGGGCTTTGACGCCATCGTGGCCGACCTGGCCCCGCGCAACATCGCCCTGCTGGCCGAGCGTGACCGCCTGCAGACCGAGCTGGACACCTGGCACAAAGCCAACCCCGGCCCCATCAAGGACATGGTGGCCTACCGCAGCTTTCTCGAAAAGATCGGCTACCTGGTGCCCCAGCCTGCCGAGGTGAAGGCCACCACCACCAATGTGGACGACGAACTGGCTACGCAGGCCGGCCCCCAGCTGGTGGTGCCCATCCTGAACGCCCGCTATGCACTGAACGCCGCCAACGCCCGCTGGGGCAGCCTGTATGACGCGCTGTATGGCACAGACGCCATCAGCGAAGAAGGCGGCGCTGAAAAGGGCAAGGGCTACAACCCCGTGCGCGGCGCCAAGGTGATCGCGTTTGCACGCCAGGTGCTGGACGACACGGCCCCTCTGGCCACCGGCTCGCACAAGGATTCGACAGGCTATCGTGTCGAAGGCGGCCAGCTGGTCGTTTCGCTTGCCAACGGCAGCACCACAGGCTTGAAAGACGCCTCGCAGTTCAAGGGCTACCAGGGCAATGCCGCGGCACCTTCGTCGGTGCTGTTGCAACACAACGGCCTGCACCTCGATATCCAGATCGACCGCAGCACGCCCATCGGCCAGTCTGATGCCGCCGGCGTGAGCGACCTGGTGCTGGAAGCAGCGCTGTCCACCATCCTGGACCTGGAAGACTCTGTGGCCGCCGTGGACGCGGAAGACAAGGTGCTGGGCTACGGCAACTGGCTGGGCATCATCCAGGCCACGCTGACTGAGCAGGTCACCAAGGGTGGCAAGACCTTCACGCGCGGCCTGAACCCTGACCGCATCTACACCGCGCCAAACGCGGGAACCGGCAGTCAAGCTGCCGGGGGCAGCGAAGTGCGCCTGCATGGCCGCTCGCTGATGTTCCTGCGCAATGTGGGCCATCTGATGACGAACCCCGCCATCCTGTGGACCGACGCCCAGGGCGCGCAGCGCGAAATTCCTGAAGGCATCATGGACGCGGTGGTCACTACCACCATCGCCCTGCACGACCTGCAAAAGGGCCACGGCAAAGCAACCGCAGGCAGCGCTGAAGGCGCTGCGGGCATCCGCAACAGCCGCAAGGGCAGCGTCTACATCGTCAAGCCCAAGATGCACGGCCCCGCCGAAGTGGCTTTTGCCGCCGAGCTGTTCGGCCGCGTCGAAAAGCTGCTGGGCCTGCCCGACAGCACCGTCAAGCTGGGCATCATGGACGAAGAGCGCCGCACCTCCGTCAACCTCAAGGCCTGCATTGCCGCCGCGTCGAGCCGCGTGGCCTTCATCAACACCGGCTTCCTGGACCGCACGGGCGACGAGATACACACCGCCATGCACGCCGGCCCCATGGTGCGCAAGGGCGACATGAAGACCAGCGCCTGGATCCAGGCCTACGAGAAGAACAACGTGCTGGTGGGTCTGAGCTGTGGCCTGCGCGGCAAGGCACAGATCGGCAAGGGCATGTGGGCCATGCCCGACCTGATGGCCGAGATGCTCAAGCAAAAGATTGCTCACCCCAAGGCCGGTGCCAACACCGCCTGGGTGCCCAGCCCCACGGGCGCCACGCTGCACGCCCTGCACTACCACCAGGTGAAGGTGAGCGACATCCAGATCGAGCTGGAAAAGACCGATGTGAACGCCGAGCGCGACAACCTGCTGACCGGCCTGCTCACCGTGCCCGTGGCCGCCAGCCCCAACTGGAGCGACGCCGAGAAGCAGCAGGAGCTGGACAACAACGCGCAGGGCATCCTGGGCTACGTGGTGCGCTGGGTGGACCAAGGCGTGGGTTGCTCCAAGGTGCCCGACATCAACGACGTGGGCCTGATGGAAGACCGCGCCACGCTGCGCATCAGCAGCCAGCACATGGCCAACTGGCTGCACCATGGAGTGGTGACGGAAGCCCAGGTGCGCGAAACCTTCGAACGCATGGCCGCCAAGGTGGACAAGCAGAACGAAGGTGACCCCCTCTACAAGCCCATGGCAGGCCACTTCGACACCAGCATGGCTTACCAGGCCGCCTGCGATCTGGTCTTCAAGGGCCTGGAGCAACCCAGCGGCTACACCGAGCCACTGCTGCATGCCTGGCGCCTGAAGCTCAAGGCCTCGGCATGACGGAATGCTATTGATTGAATAGCTAGCTGCGCTTATTCTGTGGGCGCTGCAGGCTGTTTTATTGATAAGTGAACGGCACCTTCGGGTGCCGTTTTGGTTGGCTTCTCTGCTCGACCATGGAGACATGGCTTCGCCACGCTCGCTCGCGCCTGGATTGAGAGTGAAGTAGAGGCGGGCTCTTGCCTCGCAGGGTTGTCACCAGAAAGATCCGACACCGTCGCAACACAACACGCTGCCGAATTATCAAAAGCGGCTGGCCCGGCAGATGGGTGCAATGAAACCCCTCTGGCAAAGATAGGGGACCACCTGTGCCAACATCGGTGACTTAGAAGATGAGCGGCTTACAGCTGCCAAATTTGCTACATTGTTTATAGCTATCAGCGCTTGATCAATAAGCGCCAAAGCCATTTTTCTTTTAAAGTGGCTGCAATCACTGACAAGACCTGCACTCAACAGCTGCTGATGGCCCGCACCCTTTTGTGAACACGACCCTTCCCTCCTACGCGCAAACCTGCCCTGCCTGCGGCCAACCCAACGGCTGCGCGATCGCCGCGGGCGACGAGGCAGCAGACTGTTGGTGCATGAACACCACGGTGTCACGCGCCGCCCTCGAACAATTGCCTGCGAATGAGCGGGGCCAGCGCTGCATCTGCCCGGTTTGCGCACGCGCGTGCGCACCCGCTGGCGATGGTCCCGAAGGTACCCCAGAGCCCCATCGGCCTCCCTTATGATCGTTTTTTTGCCTGAGGAGCATCCCTATGCCGACGTACCACATTGAAATGATGGAAGGCCGCACGGTCGAACAGAAGAAAAAACTGGTGGAAGAAATCACCCGTGTTTCCGTGGAAGTGCTTGGCGGCACACCCGAGATGGTGGACATCCTGATCACCGACGTCAAACGCGAAAACTGGGCCACGGGCGGCAAGCTCTGGCTGGAACGGACGTCCTGAGTCTTCTGTAGTTTTCATGGATCCTGAGCGCAGTCCACACCTCTGAACTCTTCATGACCCACGTTTCAGGATCGTTGTCCTTGCTGCGCGAGCGCTATGGCGAGCGCTACCGGTGGTTGCTGCTGCTGTCAGTGATGGTCGGGACCATGGCCTCGATCATGTCCTCCACCATCGTCAACGTGGCGATTCCGGACATGAGCCATTACTTCACGCTGGGTCAGGAGCGGGCGCAGTGGGTCACCTCGGGGTTCATGGTGGCCACTACGGTATCCATGCTCGCCACACCGTGGCTGCTGTCGCGCTATGGCTACCGCGCCACCTATGTGGGGGCCATGCTGCTCTTGCTGGCTGGTGGTGTCGGGGGCGGGCTGGCCCGTGACTTTGGCTTGGTGCTGGCCGCACGCGTGGCCGAGGGCTTGGCGGCAGGCGTTGTGCAACCCATCCCCGCCGTCATCATCCTGTACGCATTCCAGCCCCACGAACAGGGCCGCGCCAGCGGCATTTTTGGCATGGGGGTGGTGCTGGCCCCCGCCGTGGGCCCCAGCATTGGCGGCCTGCTGGTGGACTGGTTTGGCTGGCGTTCGATTTTTTTCATGGTGGTGCCGCTGTGCCTGGCATCGCTCTGGCTGGCCTATAAGTTTGTGCCCGCTAGCGCGCCTGGAGGCGTGGAACCTAACCGCCAGGGCGAAGCGCTGGACTGGCGCGGCCTGCTACTCGGCACCGTAGGCACGCTGTGCCTGCTCAACGGACTCGTGTCACTGCACGGTGGCTCCATGGCCGAAGCCGCTACTCTGCTCGCCATCGCAGTGGTGTGTGTGGCAGCGTTCATCGGCTGGCAACGCCGACTCATCCAACGCGGCCGCAAACCTTTGATGGACTTGCGCCTGTTCCAGTATCGACAATTTGCCATGGGCAGTGTGGTGGCCTTCATCTACGGCACTGCCCTGTTCGGTTCGACCTACCTGCTCCCGGTCTACATGCAGCTGGGGCTGGAGTTGTCGGCGTCACACGTCGGCACCTTGATGCTGCCCGCCGGTTTTGTACTGGCCGTCACCATCGCCCTCGTGGGCCGCCTGGCAGATAGGCAGCCCACGCATTTTCTGGTCAGTATTGGGTTGGGTCTGCTGGCGCTGTCTTTCGGCCTTATGGTGTTTGTCAGCCTGGGCTCTTCACTGTGGATGCTGGTGGCCTTTGCCATCCTAGGGCGCATCGGTCTGGGCTTCATCCTGCCATCGCTCAATTTGGGGGCCATGCGTCCGCTGGACAAATCGCTGATTTCCCAAGGGTCGAGCGCCATCGGTTTCTTGCGCATGCTCGGGGGCGCGGCTGGGGTCAGCCTGTGCGGTATTGTTTTGGAATGGCGCCTGACCGCCCATGGCGTTTCCCTCGCCACCGGGGGTAGCACTCCTGCACGAATCACCGCGTTCGGCGAGACGTTTTTGATGCTGACCTTGCTCTGTCTGCTCGCGTTGGTAGCCGCCTGGCAACTGCGCGCACCCAAGCCGGAGTGAGTCAGGGCGATGCTCCCCCTTGCGGGTGCATCATCGGTCTGCATCAAGTCCATTCAATCAAGAAACGGAATACACCCCCATGTGCCAACTGCTCGGCATGAACTGCAATGTCCCTACCGATGTGACCTTCAGCTTCACAGGGTTCGCCCAACGGGGCGGGAAGACAGACCACCACAGCGACGGCTGGGGAATCGCTTTCTTTGAAGACAAGGGCTTGAGGCACTTTGTAGACCACCAGGCGGCGGTGGAGTCACCCGTGGCAGAGCTGATCCGCCGGTATCCCATCAAAAGCAAAAACGTCATCGCTCATATCCGCAAGGCCACCCAGGGGGTGGTCAGTCTGCAGAACTGCCACCCTTTTGTGCGTGAACTGTGGGGGCGCTACTGGGTCTTCGCCCACAACGGAGACCTCAAAGACTTTCGCCCTCGCCTGCATTCGCATTTCCGCCCCGTGGGAGACACCGACAGCGAACATGCTTTCTGCTGGATCATGCAGGAACTGGCGAAATCTCACGCCAGCGTACCATCCATCCCAGAGCTGACCTTGACACTCAAAGAACTGGCCGCCCGCATCAGCCCGCATGGCACGTTCAACTTTTTGCTCTCCAACGGACAAGCACTGTGGGCGCATGCCACCACAAGTCTCTATTACCTCGAGCGCCGTCACCCGTTTGGTGAAGCACATCTCAGCGACGAAGATCTGAAGCTCGATTTCTCCCAAGAAACGAGCGAGAAGGACGAGGTATCAGTGGTAGTGACGAGCCCGCTGACGAGGAACGAGGCTTGGAAGGCATTTGGGAAGGGAGAGCTGGTGGTGTTTAGCGAGGGCAGGAGGTTGGAGGTGTAGG
>NZ_CAXIAK010000101.1:0-11525 GCF_964021665.1 uncultured Acidovorax sp. | reverse complement strand
CCTTGCTGCGGCCGCATCAGCATGAGTGAAAAACTACTTTTATGACACAGTAAGATTAGAAGTCCACGCTGGCGCTCAGGCTTACGGTGCGCGGGGCGCTCACCGTCAGGTAGCCCGAGCCGGGGTAGCCACCCACCGAGGCCCAGTAGTTCTTGTCGGCCACGTTGTCGATGCGCAGGCGCAGGGTGACGAGCTTGCCCTGCACTTCGGTGAGGTAGCGCACGCCCAGGTCCAGCCGGTTCCAGCCGCCTACCTTCAGCGTGTTGGTCGCGTTGGCGTAGCTCGACCCGGTGTGCACCAGGCGGCCGTCCACAGCCAGGCCGCGCACGCCGGGCACGTCCCATTCCGCGCCGATGTTGGCCTGCACTTCAGGCACGCCAATCACGCGCTTGCCGTCGGTGGTGGCAGAACCAGTGGCCTGTTGCTTGGCGTCCAGCCACGTCAGGCCCCCCAGCAGGCGCAGGCCCTTGGTTGCTTCGCCCTGCACGGCCAGCTCCAGCCCCTGGTGGCGGTCTTTGCCGTAGGTGCCGAAGAGGTTGCTGCTGTTCAGAAAGGCCCGGGGCTTGTCGGTGCTGAAGAAGGCCAGGCTGCCCGCCACGCGGCCCGCGTCGTACTTCACGCCCACTTCCTTTTGCTTGGCCACGTAGGGCTTGAGCATCTCGCCCCGGTTGGTGGCGGTGCTGGGGGCGGTTTGGCCCTGGCTCAGGCCTTCGACATAGTTGGCGTACAGCGACACGCTCTTGTCCAGCTTGACCACCGCCGCCAGCAGGGGGCTGGTGCGGCTTTGCTCGTAGCGGCTGGTCAGCGCGGCCGTGCCGTAAGCGTAATTGCCGATGTCGATTTTTTGATGGCGCACGCCAGCGGTGAGCAGCAGGCGCTTGTCCAGCAGCGTGAGCGTGTCGCCCACGGCAAAGCTCGTCAGCCGCGTGGTGCCCGTGCGCAGCGGGTTCGCCAAGTCACCGCCGTACAGCGTAGTGCCGCTGAACGCTGGCAGGTTGGTGGACATAGGGCCGTACAGGTTGGTGGCCAGCGTATTGCGCCAGTCCATCGCGTAGGCGTTCTTCTTGTCAAAGTCGAACAGCGACGCAGTGGCCACCCATTCGTGCCCCACGCTGCCGGTTTGCAGCTTGCCGCGCACGCCCAGCTCGCCGGTGTTCACGCTGTCTTTGCGCGTGTTGTCAAAGCGGTAGGCGGTGGCGGCGCCCGTGCTGCCGTTGTTGACGGTGATGTTGGCCAGCGAGTTGGCCTCTTCGCTGCGGCGCGCGCCAGCCGCGGCCCAGGCCGTCACGTCGGGCGTGATGTCCCATTCGCCACGGAAGGTGCCAAACGTGTCGCGCTCGTTCGAGTAGCTCCAGGGCTGGGCGTGGTTGCTCTGGTTGTCGGGCACCGTGGGCACGCTGGTCACATTGGCGCCCAGCGTCACGTTGGTGCGGGTGCGCTTGAGTTGGTGGTCCTGCCAGCCGATGTCGCCCGACAGCCGCACATCGCGGCTGCGCCAGTCCAGCCCCACGGCCAGCAGGCCCAGTTTGGCGTCTTCGTCGTGGATGGCGGTGCCGCCGCTGTGGGTGGCCGCGTTCAGGCGCACACCGGTGCTGCCATCCGGCCCAAAGCGGCGGGCAATGTCTGCCGCCAGCTGGGTGCTGCCGCCGCTGCCCACGCCAAAGCTCACGCGGTTCAATGGCTCGTTGGGCGCACGCTTGGGCAGCAGGTTGATGCTGCCGCCTATGCCGCCCCCTGCGGGGCTGGCACCGTTCAAAAAGGCCGATGCGCCGCGCAGCACTTCCACGCGCTCGAACAGTTCGGTGGCGATGTACTGGCGGGGCAGCAGGCTGTACAGGCCGTTGAACGCGGTGTCGTCCGAGTCGAGCAGGAAGCCGCGGATGAAGTACGACTCCTGGAAGTTGCCAAAGCCACGTGCCACGCGCACGGTGGGGTCGTTTTGCAGCACATCGCCCACGCTGCGGGCGTGGCGGTCCAGGATCAATTCGTTGGTGTAGCTGATGGCGGAGAACGGCGTGTCCATCGCATCGCGCGTGCCCAGAATGCCCGCACGCGCGCCGCGCGCCACCTGGCCGCCGGGGTAGGCGGGCGACAGGCCTTGGGCCGATGCGTCGGCACTGGCGTTGACGGTGACGGTGGACAGGGCCTTGCCCTCGCCCGCCGCGGTGGGGGCTGCGGTGGGCTGTGCATGCAGCGCGGGTGTGGCCAGGGCCAGCACCATCGCGGCCGCAGCCAGTGCAATGGGGGTGGCAGACAGCGCAGGGCGCAGCAGAGGGGCGGCGCAGGGTGACGGTTGGTAATGCATGGAGGATGCGATCAAGGAAACAAGAAACTCAGCGCGGAGATGCGCCGGACGTGCCGGATGGATTGGTGGGGGGTGGGACGGCGTGTGCAGTGGCTGCGGATCTGCGGGGCCAGCTGTACCAGCCCATCACCGCCACCGGCACACCCAGCGCTGCCCACGACCACCAATCGCCCCAGGTGTCAGACACCAGGGCCGTGAGCAGCCCGGTGGTGGTGAGCACGCCCATCACGATGGGCCAGCCCCACAGGGCCCAGAAACGGCGGTGCTTGTTCATGCAGCCCCCTCGGTGGAGCGCGCTGCGCCCGATGCAGGCAATGCGCCGCCTGCAAAAACGCCAGCAGACTTGTCCGCCGCGTGGACTGAAGGGCTGGCCGCCTGCACACCCTTGCGCAGCCACAGGTACAGCCCACTGCCCAGCACCACGATGGTGGCGATGTCCAGCAGCGCCCAGAGGATCTTCATCGGCATGCCGCCGTAGTCGCCAAAGTGCAGCGGCTGCGACACCAGCAGCGCCGTCAGGTACCAGGGCAGCTGGGGCGCGGCGGTGACCTGCGCCGTGCGCGCATCCACCAGCACTGGCTTGAGCAGCTTGGAGGTGAGCGGCTCATTGCCGCGCATGAAAAACGTGTTGTGGTGCGGGCTGGAGAACGCCGTGCCGGGGAACGCAATGAACGACAGCTTGGTGCCTGGCGCCTGGGCCTGTGCAGCCTCCAGCGCCTGCTGCAGCGGCCCGCGTTCGGCAGCGGGCACGATGGGCTGGCCCTCATACGGCTTGAGCAGCAGCGAGAGCTGGTCGTACTGCCAGTATTTGATGAGCAGGTCGGCCCACGTGTTGATCATGCCCGTGCCGCCCACCACAAACGCCCACACCAGCGTGACGATGCCCAGCAGGTTGTGCAGATCGAGCCACTTCACGCGTGTGGAGCGGTCCCGCCGCACCTCGCCAAACGCCAGCTTGCGCATGAAGGGCGCATACAGCACCACCCCGGTGACGATGGCCACCAGCAGCAGCAAGCCCATGAAGCCCAGGAACAGCTTGCCCGGCAGGCCTGCGAACAGGTCCACATGCAGGCGGAACATCACATGCATGAAGCCCTCGTCAAACCGGGGCTGCGCCAGCACCTGCGCTGTGCGCGCATCCACCGCCACCGAGCGGAAATCATCGGTGGGCGCTGGCGTGGGCGTGAGGGTGACGAACCACACGTTGTCATCGTCCTCGGCAGGCGATGCGAACTGCACCACGCGGTCCGGGTGCAGCGCCTGCGCGGTGGCCAGCACCTGGTCGAGGCTGGCGCGCGGCGTGTTGGCGGGCATGGCGGGCGCCTCGACTTCGGTGCCCAGCAGGTGGCCGATTTCGTGGTGAAAGATCAGCGGCAGGCCGGTGATGCACAGCAGCAGCATGAAGACGGTGCACACCAGGCTGGACCACTTGTGGGTCCAGCTCCAGCGGCGAAGGGCGGTGGGGCTCAGCATGGTGTGGGGGCGGGGGTCAGCAGGTTGCGCAGGCGCACGTCCGCAGGGCCAGCCCGCGGTGCGGGGCGGCCAGGGCGGCGTCAGTAGCGGTGAAGAAGGAGTGGTTCAAGCCAGACAACCCGAAAACATCGAAAGACGGTGGGTGCTGGCGGCAGCCTTAGAGCGGGTCTAAAGGGGAGGCTGTGGCTTGCAGAAAACCTGAATTTTACATTGCAAATAGGAATTGTTTGTATTTGATGTGGTGATGAAGGCGGTGGTGTTGGAAAAAAGCCCGCTGCCAGAACGCTGCGTGCGTCTCTTATGGGGCGGGAGGGTGTGCAAGCTGGTCCAGCGGGTGCCTGCGCAGGGGGTGTCTCCTCCACTGCATTGGGTATTTGCTATCAAAATAGAAGCTGCTGGCGCTTGTGGATAAAGCGCTACAGGCCAATTTAGCTTGAAGTGGCGCGCGCAGGCCATGCGCACGCCGGTGGGTGCACGGTGCTCAGAAGTGCGTGCGCAGCGTGACCTGCACGGCGCGGGGCGAGCCCGGCAGGATCAGGTTGTCGTTGCTGCCGTGGGCCGATACATAGTGCTTGCGGTTGGTGAGGTTCTTCACGTTCACGTCCAGGTCCCACTCGCCCAACGCGACCTGCAGGGCAGCGTCGAACGTGGTGTAGGCGGGCAGGGTGACGAGGTTGGTGAGGGATGTGAAGCGCTCGCCCACATGGCTCACGCCGCCGCCCAGGCGCAGGCCCTGGCCCAGGTCTTTCATCACCCACACCGAGGCGCTGTTGCGCGGAGTGAGCGAGGGCACCTTGCCCAGGGCAGGCACGGCCACCACAGGCAGTTGCGACGAGCTGGTGGTGGCCAGCGACTTGGTGGTGCGCCCGTCCAGGTAGGCGTAGCCCGCGCTCACGTCCCAGCGGCCAGGCAGGCGGCCGCTGGCGGTCAGCTCAAAGCCGTTGGTGCGCTGCGTGCCCACGTTGAT
Organism: uncultured Acidovorax sp.; assembly: GCF_964021665.1. Lineage (NCBI taxonomy): Bacteria > Pseudomonadati > Pseudomonadota > Betaproteobacteria > Burkholderiales > Comamonadaceae > Acidovorax > uncultured Acidovorax sp. The sequence goes on along the minus strand of NZ_CAXIAK010000101.1, from coordinate 6,780 downwards.
CTGGCGCGATGGGTTGGCCGGGTCGGTGTTCTTGATGTTGGTGCGCTCCAGGTTGAACAGGGCACCCGTCACGCTCAGCTTGCCGCCCAGCAGGTCCAGCTTCACGCCAATCTCCTGGTTCTGGGTGATTTCCGGTGCGGCCGCCGTGTTGTTGGCGGACAAGGCAAACGCCTCGGCCGATGGCTGGAACGACTTGCTGTACGACACGTAGTACGAAACGGTATCGCTGGGCTGCCACACCAGCCCGGCGCGGGGGCTGAATTTTTTGTCGGTGCGCGAGAGGGTGGCGAGCTTGCGGTCGTAGCGCGTTTCTTGCCCGTATACGTCATACCGCGCTCCAATCAGTGCCTTCCACTGCGGGGCGAGGGTGATCTGGTTTTGCCAATACAGCGCGGCGGTGTCTTGCGTGGTGTGGCTGGGGATGGCGTTGTCGGCGTTGTAGTTGGCCGCAGGAATCACGGGCGCAGCGGCGCTGGGGTTGAGGATGGACACCCGGTCGGCCCCGCCCGAGACGGATTCGGAGCGCTTCTTCTGCTGGCCCAGTTCCATGCCCATCAGCCACTCTTGCTTGAGCCCGCCGAGCTGGTTGCGCCAGGTCACGTCGGTCTGGTTGAACACGCCCTTTTCGTCGCGCAGGATGAAGGCGCGTGATCGCCCCACGGTCATGGTGACCGGGTCGGTGGTGCCGCTGGACAGGGTGTTGTAGCGGTCAAGTGCGTAGTCGTAGACGCGGGTCACGTTGCGCACGGACCAGTCGTCGTTGAAACGGTGGTTGAGCGTGGCGGTGAACGACTGCATGGCGCTGGTGGTGGTGTCGTCCTGCGCGGCGTTGCTGGAGCCGTAGTAGGTGCCAGCCGCCACGTTCACCGGGCGGCCGTTCAGGGCCGGGATGCCAAAGTCCGTCAGGCGCTTGTCGCGGGCGTGGGTGTATTGCAGCAGCAGGTCGGTTTGCGCAGCGAGCTTGAGGGCCAGGGATGGGGCGAAGTTGTGGCGCTTCACAAACTGCTGGTCGCGGTAGCTGTCAGAGTCTTCCACGGCGGCATTGAGGCGAAAGGCCGCCGTATCGCTGATGCCCACGTTCAGGTCGGCCGTGGCGCGGCGCCAGGCGTAGCTGCCCACGCCCACCGAGGCTTCGCCAGAGGTTTCGCCAAACTGCGGCTTCTTGGTGATGCGGTTGATGAGGCCGCCCGAAGACCCGCGCCCATACAGCACGGCTGCCGGGCCTTTGAGGACTTCGATGCGCTCAATGTCGGCCAGGTCGCGGAAGTACAGCGCATCGTCGCGCACGCCGTCCACAAACTGGTCAGCAATGGCGGTGAAGCCGCGAATCACCACTTGGTCACGCTGGCCGTCGCCATGGCTCATGGCCACACCGGGCACGTTGCGCAGCGCGTCTTCCATCGAACGGGCGCCCTGGTCGCGCAGCAACTGGGCGGGCACCACGTTCACGGCCTGCGGCACATCGCGCAGGGGTGCACTGCCTTTGGTGGCGGTAGAGGTGGCCGTGGGCGTGTAGCTGTCGCCTTGCGGCGCGGCCTTGATGGTGACTTCGCCCAGTGCCTTGGGGGCGCTGGTGTCGGCTGGCGTGCCCTGGGCCAGGGCGTTGCCACAGGCCAGCAGCAACACGGCGGCCGCCAGGGGGCTGAGGGTGTGGGCCAGGGGCGCAGGGTGCCGCACACGGGGCATGGAAGATGAATGCATAGTGGTTCCTGAAACGAGAGCGAAAAAACACAGGGGCGTTGCACAGCCGCGCAGGCGTCTGCCTGCGCACGGCGGCGCCGCATCAAAAGAGCGTTTGCTGGGGGGCGGAGCCCGCCGGGCTAGAGGCTGCTGACGTACGCCAGCAGCCCTGCTGCCAGCGAAGCGGCGCCCAGCGGCGGAGCGCGCTGGGGCAACCAGGTAAGGGCCGCGGTGGCGGCCACGGCAGCCACCGACAGGGCCACAGCCCATGCCGTGACGCCCAAGGAGGCTGGCACGCCGGCCGGTGTGCGCGTGGCCAGCCACAGCGATGCCAGCAAGATCACCCAGCCCGCGCTGCGCAGATGGCGCAGGCGCTCGGGGGAAGCCTCGTGGCCCAAGGCGTCTTCGTGGTGTTTGTCCATGCCCAGGGCCATGGCCAGCCAGGCGGCAAAGCAAAACAGAAAGGCGGACATGGCTTCAGGTTCCTGCGGTGATTTCCGAGGCCGCGTTGGGCACGGAGTGTGCTGCCGGTGTGGGGGCTTGGGGCGCCACTGCGTGGGTGCGGGCCGCGCGCTTGGCAGGGGTTGTAGGGGCGGGGCTGCGGCGATGCAGGTGCCACGCCACCGCACCCAGCACGGCGCCCGCGGCCAGGAAGGCCAGGTCCAGCGCCGCCCAGGTCCAGTCGCCCGCAGGCAGCGTGGCGCCCAGGTGGGTGGAGGTGGTCAGGGCATTGAGCACGGGCAGCAGGGCCCATGCCGCAGCAGCCAGGGCCAACACTGCCGTCCAGCCCAGGCGGCTGGGGCACAGCAGGCCCCACACCAGGGCCAGGGCCCAGGTGGCAAAGAAGCAGGCCAGCTCGGTGTCTGCACGCTGGGGCAGTTCCAGCGGCAGCAGCCGGTTGGCCGCCAAAAACACCGCGCAAGCCAGCGGCAGGCCCGCCAGGGTGCCGATGTTCAGTCCTGCCACCAGGCGCTCGCCCAGCGGCAGTCGTTGCGGGGCCGGGGTGGCCTGGGTGGCAACCTTGCGCTGGGCCTGCGCGCTGCGCTTGACGGACCACAGCACCATGCCGGTGGCGATCATCAAGCAGCCCAGCAGCCCAAAACCGAACAACGCCCAGCGCAGGCCGGGGCTGGCGAAGCGTGCCATGTGCAGCCCGTACAGCACGCCGTAGGTGGTGACGGCGGGGCTGGTGGGGTTGAGCTCGCCCACGGGTTGTGCGGTGGTGGCATCAAACAGCAGGCGGGGCGGGCGGTATTGCAGGCGGTCGCCCTCGTGGCGGGTGACTTCCACCACCGGTTTGCCTTTGGCATCGCGTCGCGCCTGGATGGAGCCGATGCGGCCGCCGTCCCAGTGCTTTTGTGCGGCAGTGAGGATGGTGGCCACAGGGATCAGCGGCAGGGGCTCGACCTTGGCGCCTGGCTCGCGCCGGGCCCGGCGCTCGGGCTGGTCGCCTTGCAGGTCGGCAAAGTAGGTGTTCGAGTCCACCTTGCCATCCGCCCCGGCATACGCTGTGGCGATGCCGCTGGGCAGGTACATCGAGTGGAAGATCATCAACCCGCTGAAGGTGATCATCAAGTAAAACGGCAGCACCAGCACGCCCGAGATGTTGTGTGCATCCAGCCAGGCCCGCTGGCCGCCCTTGCCGGGGCGGAAGGTGAAGAAGTCCTTGAAGATGCGCCGGTGCGTGACCACCCCGGTGAGCAGGGCCATGAACATGAGCAGCGTGGCCACGCCCACCACCCAGCGGCCTTCCAGCGTCCAGCGGCCCTTTTGCGCGGTGCGCAGCTCGAAGTGAAAGCGGTAGAAGAAGTCGCCGCCCATGGACTGGCGGATGTCCACTGGCTCGCCCGTTTGCGGGTTCATGCGCAGGGTTTCAAAGCGGCCATTGCCACTGCCGCGCCACAGCACATTCACTGCCGGGTCGCGCTCGTCGGGCAGGTGGATGATCCACTGGGTTACGTCTGGCACTTTGCGGTGCAGCGCAGCCAGGGCTTTTTCAGCGGTGTTGGTCTCTGTGCCTGCTGCGGTGGTGGGCAAGCCGTGCAGCTCGGGGTGCGTCCACAGGTTCAGCTCGTTTCGGAAGAACGACAGCGTGCCCGTGAGGAAGATGGCAAACAGCAGCCAGCCCAGCACCAGCCCCGCCCAGGTGTGCAGCCAGGACATGGCCTGGCGAAAGCCTTCGCGGTCGTTGGGGGTCTTGGTTGGGGTCTTGGCCCTTGCCTGTGCGGGCAGGGCGCTCTCAGTGGTGGGCATCGTGCTCATGCCGCAGCCCCCAGCCAGCGCGGCGCCATGGCCATGGCGCCCATCACGGCGGCGGGTGCCAGCATGCCCAGCCAGGCACCCCAGCTGGTGCGTGCATAAAACACCCAGGCCACCGCGGCGACGTAGACCAGCCAGGCCAGCATGGGGGCGGTGAGCACGGCATCCACCCGGGGCATGGCCTGGGCCGGCGCCAGGGACAACGCACCGGCAAACGCTGCCGTCAGTGCATAGCCCCCCAACGCAGCGGCCAGGGTGCGCGACAAGATGGTGAGGCGGTACCGCCAGTCCACTCGGGCCGTTTTCATGGCTGCACCGGGAGGCTCGGAAAGTGGGTGCAAAGGGGGCGGCGGCAAGGCATGGGCAGGGGCTCCAGTCTGGGTTGATCCAAAGGCTGGCTGCACCCGGCGGGGTCCCGTTCGTGCTGGCTTGCTAGCGCGGAATTCTACAGTTATTGAGAAGCATTCTTATTTTGTTTGTAAAGTTCTGCTTGCGTTGGCGCAAGGTTGCAACAAACCGATGCGGGTGGAGAGTGAGCGGGCCGCCTGGTGCAGACGAAAAAAACGGGCCCGCAGGCCCGTTCCATCGTACGGCGGCTGGCCGCGCGCCCCGAAGGATGGCAACCGCCTCAGTCAGCATCCCCCATTTGGGACTGGAGGTAGTTCGGCAGACCCACCTTTTCGATGAGGTCGATCTGGGTTTCCAGAAAGTCGATGTGCTCTTCGGTGTCGTCCAGAATCTTTTGCAGCAGGTCGCGCGAGACATAGTCGCGCACGCTTTCGCAGTGGGCCATGCCTTCCTTGATGGTGGCTTGGGCGCCTTGTTCCGAGCGCAGGTCGCAGGCCAGGATTTCTGGCACATCCTCGCCCACTTGCAGCTTGCCCAGGTCTTGCAGGTTGGGCAGGCCGTCGAGCATGAAGATGCGGTCCATCAGCCAGTCCGCGTGCTTCATCTCGCCGATGGATTCTTCGTATTCCTTCTTGGCCAGCTTGTCGAAGCCCCAGTGCTTGAGCATGCGGTAGTGCAGGAAGTACTGGTTGATGGCGGTGAGTTCGTTCTTCAGTTGCGCTTGCAGGTGCGCGATGACTTGTGGGTCGCCTTTCATGGGGCCTCCTTGTGGGTTGTCGACGTGCGATTGTGGAGGGTGCCCCGGTGTCTGACAAGCCAAGCCCCTGCGCGAGTAGCCCCGCCGGAGCCCCATGCCAAGGGAAAGGGGTAGAGTGCCCCTCGGCGCCCGGATGGCGTGTCATAGAATAGTCATTGGCAATTGATTCAATCAAATCAATTAATTGGATGCATTGCACCAAAAAGCCTAGACTTCAGTCTGTTCTGTCAACCAACCCTTAAAGGAAACAGCAATGTCCCTGATCAATACGCAAGTCCAGCCTTTCAAGACCGAAGCTTTTGTGAACCGCAACGGCAAGGGTGAATTCATCACCGTGACGGAAGAAAGCCTGAAGGGCAAGTGGTCTGTGCTGATCTTCATGCCAGCAGCGTTCACCTTCAACTGCCCCACAGAAATCGAAGACGCCGCTGACAACTACGCTGCCTTCCAGGCCGCTGGTGCCGAGGTCTACATCGTGACCACCGACACCCACTTCGCGCACAAGGTGTGGCACGAGACATCTCCTGCCGTGGGCAAGGCCAAGTTCCCTCTGGTGGGCGACCCAACCCACCAGCTGACCAACGCTTTCGGCGTGCACATTCCTGAAGAAGGCCTGGCACTGCGCGGCACCTTCGTGATCAACCCCGATGGCGTGATCAAGACCATGGAAGTGCACTCCAACGAAATCGCCCGCGACGTGTCGGAAACCCTGCGCAAGCTCAAGGCTGCTCAGTTCACCGCCGCCAACCCTGGCCAAGTGTGCCCCGCCAAGTGGAAGGAAGGCGCCAAGACCCTGACTCCTTCGCTGGATCTGGTCGGCAAGATCTAAGCCGCTTGACGCATCGGCTGAGCACGCCGCAACCGGCGTGCTCCCCAAAGCCGGACAGCGCCATGGTGCTTGCGCCATGCCGTCCGGCTTTTTTTCGCCCGGATTTTGGCCATCAGGCTTGAATGAATCGCCTGAAGCCCTTAAACCTACAAGACCACAACTCGAATTTTTAGGAAGCCACCATGCTCGACGACCAACTCAAATCGCAACTCTCTGCCTACCTGGAACGCGTACAGCAGCCGTTTGAACTGGTGGCTTCTCTGGACGACAGCGAAACCGCCCGCGACATGCGCGAGCTGCTCGAAACCATCCAGTCCCTGCGCAGCGACAAGATCACCCTGCGCACCGATGGCAACGACGCCCGCAAGCCCTCGTTCAGCCTGCAGCGCGTAGGCGCCACCAACAGCCTGCGTTTTGCCGGCCTGCCCCTGGGCCACGAGTTCACCTCGCTGGTGCTGGCCCTGCTGTGGACGGGCGGCCACCCACCCAAGGTCGAGCAGGATGTGATCGACCAGGTCAAGGCACTGGACGGCGACTTCAACTTTGAGGTCTACATGAGCCTGACCTGCCACAACTGCCCGGACGTGGTGCAGGCCCTGTCGCTCATGGCCATCCTCAATCCCAAGATCAAGACCACGGTGATCGAAGGCGGCGCCTTCCAGGAAGAAGTGACCCAGCGCGAAATCATGGCTGTGCCCATGGTGTTCCTCAACGGTCAGGTCTTCGGCTCGGGCCGCATGTCGCTGGAAGAAATCGCTGCCAAGCTCGACACCGGCTCTGCCGCCCGCGAAGCCGCCAAGCTCAGCGCCAAGGATGCGTATGACGTGCTCATCGTCGGCGGTGGCCCTGCAGGTGCCGCAGCTGCGGTGTACGCCGCCCGCAAGGGCATTCGCACTGGCGTGGCCGC
>NZ_CAXIAK010000100.1:0-11576 GCF_964021665.1 uncultured Acidovorax sp. | reverse complement strand
ATCGACCAGACCACGGTAGAGCGAGAGCGCCCGTAAGATGTGCTTGCGCTGAGCGTTGGGGTTGGCGGGGGTTTCCAGGTAGACCACGCGCGTCTTGGCAGTCAGCGCCTCGGCCACGCGCGCGGGGTCGGTCATGTCCACATGGCGCACCGTCACGCCAAAGCGGCCCAGGCCGTGGTGCAGGAACGAGAAGGTGCAGCCATAGAGCGTGAGGTCGGCCAGGATTTCGTCGCCCGGCTCCAGCATGGACCATAGCGTGGCGGTGATGGCCCCCATGCCCGAGCCGAACACCACCGCGCCCGCGCCCTCTTCCAGCGCCGCCAGCCGCCCTTCCAGCAGCGCCAGCGTGGGGTTGGCAATGCGGGTGTAGAAGTAGCCGGGTTCCTCGCAAGCAAAGCAGCGCGCGCCATAGGCAACGTCCGGGAAGGCATAGGTGGCCGAGGTGTGGATGGGCGGCACCAGCGCGCCCTGGTGGTCGGCGGGGTTGTAGCCGTGGTGAATGGCGCGGGTGCTGAAACCGGTGGCGGTGGAGCGGTCGGTGGTGCGGGTCATGCTTGTCTCCTGATGGGCCGACCACAGGCGGGGTGCGGGTCGGATGTGGCGATTCTTGGCCTCATCGACGGGCAAAATTTCGCCTTCTTTGCCTCAATATCAGATTCAAAGGGCAAAATTTGCCTCAAACAATCACCCTGCGAGCCACCATGCACCCCTACCCGCTCGACCCCGTAGACCGCACCCTGCTCAACGCCCTGCAGCGCGACGGCCGCGCCACCGTGGGCGATCTGGCCGAGGCGGTGTCGCTTTCCACCTCGCCTTGCTGGCGGCGCGTGCGTGCGCTGGAAGAGGCCGGGGTGATTGCGGGCTACCACGCCCACCTGCACCGCCAGCGCGTGGGCTGGGGCGTGCTGGGCTTTGTGCAACTGGCGCTGCACGACCACACGGCCGAAACCACCTCGGCCCTGGAGCGCGAGGTGATGGCCATGCCCCAGGTGCTTTCGTGCCACAACCTCTCAGGCCGCTACGACTACCAACTGGAGGTAGTGGCGGCCGACCTGGAATCGTTTGCCGACTACGTGCGCACCCATGTGCGCAGCCTGCCCGGCGTGCGTGAGATTTCGACGAGCTTTTCGCTCAAGGAAGTGAAGCGCACCATGGCGCTGCCGCTGTAGCAAGCTGCGCGGCAGCCACCGCTCCAACCCTTCAGCGTTGCGGGAGTTGCAGCGCGCTGGTGGCCACACGCTTGCGCAGCTCGCGAATCAGCGCTTTGGCCCGCGCCTCGTTGGCGGGCCCCATGCGCACCAGAATTTTCTGCCCGCTCGAGAGCGATTCCAGCGCCGGGTCCACCAGTTCATACCGCACCCATGGGCGCAGGTTGGGCACATCGGTGTTCACTGGCGTGAGCTTCACGCGCAGCGGGCCCTGCGGCTCGGGCGCCAGCAGCAGGTGGTCCAGCACGGCCACCAGGCGGTCGTTGAAGTACTGCTTGTGGTAGCCCAGTTCTTCGTGCGCTTGCTGAAACAGCGGGTACAGCCGCGCGTAGAGCGCCACGGCAGAATCCAGCGGCACCGCCTCGGCAAACGTCAAAAAAGCGCTGTAGCGGGCTGCGTTGGCGGCAGAGATCGTGGCACCTGCATCCCCTTGGTCATCCACCACAAAGCGCTGCGGCATGGGCTGCACCGGCCACATGCGCGAGGGGGCATGGGCGCGGGCCAGGTTGTCCACGGTGGCGACCACACGGCGAACAAAGCCATCGGTCACCAAAAACGACGCCAGTTTGTCGCGGCCCAGCAGTTCGGCCAGCAGGGCCGTGACCCGTTGGTCAGACTCGGCCAGCGTAGGCAAGGCAGGGTCTGCCGGTGCCAGGGCGTCCACAGGATTCTGGGGGCCAGATGCCTCGTGCATGGGCGGCGGGGCCACTGGCGCCTCTGGCGCTGCAGCCACAGGGGGCGGCGCCACGGTGACATGTTCAGGGCGCAGCCAGTACCACCAGACAGCTGCGGCCGCTACCGCGCAGGCCAGCGCGGCCGCAATGACCCGGGGGGTGGACGATGCGCGCTCCGGCGCGGGGCGGAACTCGGGGGTTTCGTGATCGGGCATCAGGTCTCCTCAGGTCAAAACAGGAACAACCCTTGTCCGAGTGGCTGAGGCGCCAGGCGTTCCCTGCCCCTACCGCAGTGGGGCTTGCTGGATTGGAAACCCGCTGGGTGAGGCGCCGGTAACGCGATGTAGACTGCGCCCCGCTCGCCCCAGGGCTAGAACGCCATCGGCGTCGTCGAAAGGGACTCCAGCCACGCCACCGTGGCCGCCAGTTCGGATGGCCGGATCTCGTGTGCGCTGGGAAACTCGTGGTACGCCACCGAGGCAGGCAGCGTAGCCAGGTGGTGGGGGATGGCCTGGGCGTGGGCCAGCGGGATCACGTTGTCGTAAGTGCCATGACTCAGCCACAGTCGCTTGCCATGCAGTGCATCCGCAGGCGCCGTCAGGGGCACCACCTGTTGCAACAGGCGGCTGTGCCACACCATCGCAGCGTGCATCAACGCAGGCTGCGTCAGCAGCAACGACAGCGCCATGATGCCGCCCTGGCTGAAGCCGCCCACCACCACCCGCTCAGGCGGAATGCCCAGTTGTTCGCTGGCGGCTTGAACCGTCTGCGCCACCAGCGCGCGGCTTTGTGCCTCTTGCGCTTCGTTGATGGTGCGCTCGCCATTGGGCTCGATGGAAAAATCAAACCACGCATGCGAACCAGGCCCCATGCGAAACGGCGCCCGCAGGCTCAGCACATGAAAGCGGTCTGGTATCTGGGGCGCCAGGCTGAACAGGTCTTGCTCGTTGCTGCCCACGCCGTGCATCAGCACCAGCAACCAGGGATGGGGCGTAGTGGCGATGGCGGGGCGTTGCAAAAAGGTCAGTGGCAAATCAAGCATATCCAGTCACCTCAGGCAGGTTGAAAAGTTGGGCGCCAGCACCCGCCAGGCGGGCTCTTGGTGCAGGAGCCAACAGGTGGCGGTCAGTGCACCGGGTGCAGCGAAAAGGCATCCATGGCCAGCATGCTGTACATCACTTCGCGGCTCAGATAGTTTGCCCGCAAATCGTCGCCTGCTGCGCCCAGCGCGAAGAACAAGGGCAGGAAATGGTCGTCCGTAGGGTGGGCGCGGGCAGCGTGTGGGGCCTGGCTGCGGTAGTTCAGCAGGGCCTTCAGGTCGCCGCGAGCCAAGGCGTCTTCAATCCAGCGGCTGAATTCCAGCACATACGGGGCAGGCTCGCGCGCACCGCCAAAGAATTCCGCCAGGTTGTGCGTCATGCTGCCAGAGCCCACCACCAGCACGCCCTGGCTGCGCAGGCTGCGCAAGGCAGCGCCCATGGCATACACCTCTGCCGGACCTGCGCCCACGGGCAGCGCCACCTGCACCACGGGCACATCGGCTTGCGGCAGCAAGTGCATCATCGGCACCCAGGCACCATGGTCAAAGGGCCGGGCTGCATCGCCCTGCGCGGCAATGCCCGCAGCGCCCAGCAACTCCAGCACTTCAGACGCCAATGCAGGCGAGCCTGGGGCCGGGTACTGCAACTGGTACAGCGCGGGCGGAAAGCCGCCAAAGTCGTGCCACGTAGCGGGCTGCGCACCCGCCATCACCAGGGGTGATCGCGCCATCCAGTGGGGCGACATCACCACCACGCCGCGCAGGCCCGGAAACTGCGCCTTCAGCTCCTGGCCCCAGCGGGTCAGCGCCGGGCCGGTTTCACCGGCCTCCAGCGCAAACAAGGGGGCACCGTGCGACACGAACAATGCGGGCACGGCTGCAGAAGCAGGGGTAGAAAGAGCGGAAGAATGCGTGGACATGGAACACCTCTTGTGAGTATTCGTACTGTAGAAGAGATCGTCCCGCCGAAAAAGCCGCCGAACAAGGACGGATTGTTCCGCCTATGCTGCGAATCAACCCTCTTCGTGACACCTCAGCGGTGGTAGCCGCCGCGCGGTGTGCGCGGGCCGCTCAATCCCCGCTGCACACCCGCCCCCGCAGCGCTTTGGTCTCGCCCCGCTGGCTCTTGCCTGCCAGGCGGCGCTGCTGCGCACCGTATGTGGGCTTGGTGGCGCGGCGCACGCGCGGCGGCGCAGCCACCGATTGCACCAGCGCGTTGAGCCGGGCCATGGCGTCAGCCAGGTTCTGCTCCTGGCTGCGAAACTGCTGCGCCTTGATCACCACCACCCCGTCTTGCGTGATGCGTGAATCGTGCAAGGCCAGAAGGCGCTCTTTCACCGCCTCTGGCAACGCAGAGGCCCGCACATCAAAGCGCAGATGCACTGCGCTTGATACCTTGTTGACGTTCTGCCCACCCGGCCCCTGCGCACGCACGGCGCACCACTCCACCTCTTCAGGCTGAATGGGGCGAACCAACGGGGCAGTAGACATAGGGCGGTGATGATGGTGCAAGCAAGGCTGAGCGCGGCTTCTTCTGGAAACACAAGAAACACGCGGCACCAGAATACCGCGCCTTTTTGCCGCGCCGTTTGCACAGGCCGCAAAAAAGCGCCCTGCCCCAAAGAGGCAAGGCGCTGGGAAGGCGCTTCGGCGGTGACGACGCACGAAGCGCGAGGGGAATGGTGCGCAGCCAGGGCCGCAGGGGCCCCTAACGTTCAGCGCCAGTCACGGTCACCGTGGTGGCGGTGGTGGCGATGCCCGCGATGGCCTTCACGGTAATAGTGGCCGGGGGGCGGCGCGTAGTACACCGCTGGGGGGGGCGCGTAGTACACGCGGGGTGGCGGTGGCGCGTAATAAATGGGGCGTGGCGCCACGTACACCGGCGGGGGAGCCACATAAACGGGGTAACCGTAGCCGTTGCTCACGCCCACCGACACGCCAGGCGAATTCACGCCAATCGACCAATTGACATCACGCGCCTGGGCAGCACCGGCGCCAGTCAGCAGCGCCAGGGCCACGCCGGCCGCTGCGGCCATGGATTGGATAGAACGGGTTTTCGTCATGGAAATCTCCTTTTTGAGGGGAGGCGGCCCACGGGCGGGGTTGGCCTCTGCCGTGCATAACGCACCAGGTGCCCAAAAGGATGGCACAAAACCGCCGCAATATTGTTTCTGGACGTACACGCGCCAGCGGCACCTGTGCCATTTGCCACGTAAGCGCCGCCTAAAATGGGCGAATGAGTACCCCCACCCCCGCCAACACACAACCTGCAGCCACCGCCGCAGCCCCCGAAGCCGTCAAGCCCAGCAACTTTCTGCGCCAGATCATCGAATCTGATCTGGAAAAAGGCACCTATGCCACCCGCCGCTGGGCAGGCAGCCCCGGCGACGCCGCCCACCACGCCAAGGGCGAGCCCGACCCCGCCAAGATCCGCACCCGCTTCCCGCCCGAGCCCAACGGCTACCTGCACGTGGGCCATGCCAAGAGCATCTGCATCAACTTTGGCCTGGCGCGTGACTACGGCGGCGTGTGCCACCTGCGCTTTGACGACACCAACCCCGAAAAAGAAGACACCGAATACGTCAACAGCATCATCGACGCGGTGAAATGGCTCGGTTTTGACTGGGCCCAGCTCGGCCAGCCCCCCGGCAGCGCCGCGCCCTACCAGGCCAGCGACTACTTCGACTTCATGTATCGCGCGGCAGAACACCTGATTGAAGCAGGCCACGCCTATGTGGACGAGCAAACGCCCGAAGAAATGCGCGTGAACCGGGGCGACTTTGGCAAGCCCGGCGTCAACAGCCCCTTCCGCACCCGCACCCCGGCAGAAAACCTGGCGCGCTTTCGCGAGATGCGCGACGGCAAGCTGGCCGACGGCGCTGCCGTGCTGCGCGCCAAGATCGACATGGCCTCGCCGAACATCAACATGCGCGACCCGGCCATCTACCGCATTCGCCGCGCCACGCACCACAACACGGGCGACACATGGTGCATTTACCCCATGTACACGTTTGCGCACCCCATTGAAGATGCGCTGGAGCAAATCACCCACTCGTTCTGCACGCTGGAATTTGAAGACCAGCGCCCTTTCTACGACTGGCTGATGGACCGCCTTTGCGAAGGTGGCCTGCTGGCCGCCCCCGCCCCCAAGCAGTACGAATTTGCGCGCCTGAACCTCACCTACGTCATCACCAGCAAGCGCAAGCTGGCCCAACTGGTTCAGGAGGGCAAAGTCAACGGCTGGGACGACCCCCGCATGCCCACCATCGTGGGCCTGCGCCGCCGTGGCTACACCCCCGCCGCCATCCAGATGTTTGCCGAGCGCATTGGCGTCACCAAGTCCGACAGCTGGATCGACTACAGCACCCTGGAAGGCTGCCTGCGCGAAGACCTGGAAGCCAAGGCCCACCGCGGCATGGCCGTGCTCGACCCCGTCAAGCTCGTGCTGACCAACTGGGACGAAGTGATGGGCCCCGGCCACCTGGAGCCCTGCCAACTGCCCGCCCTGCCCCACCCACCCGAAGGTGTGGAAAGCCCCGTGCGCCACTTCACCATCGGCAAAGAAGTGTGGATTGAGCGCGAAGACTTCGCCGAAGTGCCGCCCAAGGGCTACAAGCGCCTTTATCCGCCCCGGCCAGGGGCGGACGGTCAAATGCTGCCCGGCAACACTGTGCGCCTGAAGGGCGGCTACGTCATTGAATGCACAGGCTGCACTAAAGATGCAGATGGAAACATCACCGAAGTGCTGGCCACCGTGGTGCCCGACACCAAGAGCGGCACCACCGGCGCCGACACCGTGAAGGTGAAAGCCGCCATCACCTGGGTGGGCGTGGCCGACGGCGTGAACGCCGAAGTGCGCATGTACGACCGCCTGTTCAGCGACGCCCACCCCGACGCGGGCGGCAAAAACTTCCTGGAAAGCCTGAACCCAAACAGCCTGAAGGTGGTGACCGCCATCGTCGAGCCGTCATTGGCCAACGCCAAGCCGGACGACAAGTTTCAGTTTGAACGGCACGGGTACTTTGTGGCGGACCGGGTGGACCACACGGCGGAGAAGCCGGTGTTTAACTTGGCGGTGGGGTTGAAGGACAGCTGGGGCAAATAATGCTTCGCCCGCAAACCATTCAGATTTTTCTCCCTTCCGGTGATCCCCGGGGCATGCGCACTGCAGAAATTACGACCCGAATTGTTCGTATAGTAGAAGTGCCTCGCAGCCAGTTGGCAGACTTTCTGAAAACGCCCGAATCGCAACAGGTGGGTGTGTACTTTTTGGTGGGTGGCTTGTCCGATGTCGGTTTGCCACGCGCGTACATCGGCCAGTCTGGCAATGTAGGCAGCCGCCTGGCCCAGCACAACCTGAATAAGGATTTCTGGAACCGGGCGCTGGTGGTGATATCACTCACGAACTGCATGACGCAAACGCACGCACTGTTTTTGGAATGGTTTGCCATCGCCCAGGCCACCAAGGCTGGGCGCTACAGCCTAGAAAATGGCAACACGGGTTCTCAGCCCTACACGCCTGCACCATTGCAAGCGGATTGCCACGAGATTCACGAAACCTCAGCAACACTGCTGGCGACTTTGGGACAACCGATTTTTGAGCCGTTGACCCAGAACGCAAGTGCCAACAACGGCGAGCCGCAACCGACAGAGTTGTTCTATTGCAAAGGCCCCGATGCCAGCGGTGTAGGTGAATACACCCCTGAAGGCTTCGTTGTGCACAAAGGTTCGACGGCGCGCCTTGGCAACGTGGCCTCCATTCAAGGCACATCGCAAGAACGCTTCCGCGAGCAATTGGTTAAAGATGGTGTGCTTCAACTGCAAGGCACGCAGTATGTTTTCACTCGCGACTACTTGTTCTCCAGCCCTAGCATGGCAGCGATTGCCGTGCTGGGTCGGTCAGCCAACGGCTGGATTGAATGGAAAACAGAACAGGGACAGACGCTGGATGGCGCTAAGCGTCAAGTGATGAATGCGGTGAACTAAAAGCGAGTGCCCCACCCCTCCTCCACGCAGAACGAAAATGGCAAAGTTTCTATCCACCACTGGCACCAACTACCACCTTGAAGAGTTAATTAAGGGTGCGTCGGATCGCCTGATTCTGATCAGCCCCTTCCTCAAGCTCAACGACCGGATGAAGGAACTGCTGGCCGATAAGAACCGCCTGAAGATCGATGTCCGGATCGTCTATGGCAAAAGCGAGTTGCAGCCGCAAGAGATCGAATGGCTGCGCGGCCTGACCTACATACGCACCAGCTTCTGCAAGAACTTGCATGCCAAGTGCTACATGAATGAAGAGATGTGCATCATCACCAGCCTGAACCTGTACGAATTCAGCCAGGTGAATAACAACGAGATGGGCATCCTGATTCAGCGCAGCGAAGACGGGCAGCTATACAAAGACGCTTATGAAGAGGCGCAGCGCATCATTCGCATCAGCGATGAGGTGCGCATTTCGTTGGAACGAGTGACCAGTGACAGCGATGCAAGTGGCAAAGACGACGATAAAAGCACGGCCGATGCGCCAACAGACAAGCTCACGTCCTCCAAGATTGGACAAAAGCTGGGGTTGAAAACGGCACAGTTCTTGGATCGCGCAACAGAGCTGGGCTATCTGGCTGCTGATGGGGACAAGCACACCATCACACCCAAGGGCGAAAAGGCGGGCGTGGAGTTTGTTGCTAAATCGCGCTTCGGCCCGTACTTCTTGTGGCCGCAAGACTTCCATCTGGTCTGACCATGTCGCCGCAGCCCATCCTCCATTTCTGGTTCTCCGAACTCACTCCTCAGCAGCACTTCGCCAAAGACGCTACCCTCGACGAATCCATCCGCACCCGCTTCGGCCCCACGCTAGAGGCCGCAGCCCGCTGTGAGCTGTCACCCTGGCGCGCTACGCCCGAGGGCCGGTTGGCAGAAATCCTGGTGCTGGGCCAGTTCTCGCGCAATGTGTACCGCGACACCGCCCGCGCCTTTGCGCAAGACGCGCTGGCCCTTGCCCTGGCGCAAGAGCTGGTGGCCAGCGGGCAGGACCGCAACCTGCCCACGGCGCAGCGCGTGTTTGCCTACATGCCGTACATGCACAGCGAATCGGCACTGATCCACGAGCAAGCCCTGGAGCTGTTTGCACAGCCGGGCATGGAAAACAACCTGGACTTTGAGCGCCGCCACAAGGCCATCATTGACCGCTTTGGTCGCTACCCGCACCGCAACGCGATGCTGGGCCGCACCTCCACGCCTGAAGAGTTGGCGTTTCTGAACGAGCCGGGGTCTTCGTTCTAAAGGGGAAGCACTGGCTTGGGGATGCTTGAGCACTCCAAGCGCTAGGCCCTGCGCCCATGACGACCGCGATGTGCTTTGAGTTTTCCCTCTCGCTACAGTCAAGCCTTATGCCAATGCCACCGGAGCCGCCATGACCACCACCGCCGAAGCCCTCAGCGCCCAAGCCGCCCAACTGCCGCCCGCAGAGCGCATGCAAGTGGTAGAGCGCATCTTGGACAGCCTGGACCAGCCCGACGCCGCGCTCGATACGCTCTGGGCCCATGAAGCAAGTGACCGGCTGGCCGCCTACCGGCGCGGCGAGATCAAGGCGGTGGCCTTGTCCGATGTGATTGCGAAGTACTCTGCCGCCGCCCAGCGCACATGAACATCCGCTTGCTGGAGCCAGCACAAGCAGAGCGGGACGAAGCCGTTGCTTGGTAAGCAGAATAAGCACCAGGGTTAGGTGATGCTTTTTTGGTCGAAACGCTCAAGACCCTGCGGCTTGTGGAGCAGTTTCCCGAAGCGTGGCACCCGCTCTCCCCTGAGATTCGGCGCTGCCGGTTGCGGCGCTTTCCCTACAGCGTGGTCTACACCCAAGATGGCCCAGACATTCTGGTGCTCGCCATCGCGCACCAGCACCGCAAACCCGGCTATTGGAAGCGTCGGCGTGGCTGAGCAGAAGCGCCGTTTTGGTGTGATTGAGCTATTATTTTGATAGCTGCTTGCGCTTTTCCACCAAGTGTTACAAGCAAATTTCGCCCCAAAATCAATCACCATCAAAACCCATCCATGACGTCTCCATTCACCCCCACCTACGGCCCCGTGCCGCCCGGCGCGCTGGCGGGGCCGCTGCAGTTGCTGCCCGTCAACGCCGAAGTGGTGGCGGTGCACACCGCCACGGGGGCGCATGTGGGTTCACTCAAAAAGCTAGGCGGGGTGTGGAAGTTCAAGGCCATGGGCTATGGCGCTGATGGCGGGATGGAGCCGGGCCACGGCCCGCTGACCGACCAGCACAACATGGCGTTTGCCACGCCCGATGCGGCCGAGGTGAGTGCACGGCTGCTGGGGGCGCTGGCGGGTGAATCTGGCGCGGGGTCTTGATGGTTGAAAGCCCTTGGCACACTTCGTGTCGGCGCGGGGTTGTGGGCGTGCAGTGAGTGGCCTGCGCAGCTGGCGCTGAAGCGGGTATGCAAGGCCTCACCTTGCCATTTGGCACAGCCCTGAAATTGCTCTCATATCTATAGCTAGCAGCGCTTACCAGTTAAGCGCTACAGGCACTTTTTGCTTCAAACATCTGGTTGCGCAACCTGCGCACGCTTGGCCAGCAGCGCACCTGTGCTGGCGGGCTGGTGTGCGCTCTGCACTTGCCTTCATGGCCGCCCGAAAGAAGGCTGCGTGTTCCACATCGACTCCACGGCTTGCACCGTTTGGCGAAGGAAAGATGGATACAACCTCCACACCTGCTTACAATGTTAACTAAATGTAATTTGATACGGATTGGCGTAGCGGTTGCATGGCAGCAGCGCAGGTGTGAGAGGTGTTTGCCCCCCGCTTTCTGCGCTACGCAACCGATAGCACCCAGCGCTTTCTGCACAAGCCTTAGAAGGCTTTGAAGCATTGGGATTGCCCCACTTGATGCGGCCGGGAACTGCCGGGCAGGCCGCAGACCATCGCGTTAGCAAGGAGAACGATGTGGCACGCACTTATTCACGATCGGTGGGGCGCAGCAGGCGGCATGAACGGGCGCGGGGTGCGCTGCGTGAAAAGGGCTGGGCGGCGTGCGTGCTGGGTGTGGCGCTGCTGACGGTGTTCCCGCTGGTGGCCGGCAACACTACCTTCGGCGGCGCCGTCACCCAAGGGCTGCGCCCGGTGGGGTGGACGGCCTTGGGCCTGGGGGTGGTGCTGCTGGCCCTGCACTATGTGTTGAAGGGCAAAGAATCAAAACTGCGCGCGGTGCCCCCCGCCAACTCGCGCCCGGCGGCGGAAAAGCGCAACGGGCGCGCCACCCTGCAAACCGCCAACAGCATTGCAAGCCACCCTGCTGCCGATGCCAGCAACACGGCGCAACGCACCGAGCCCACGCTGACCGACACGGCGGCCCCCACAGCAACCCCGGCCGGACCCGCGGTGGCATGGAACATGGAAGTGTTTGCCGCGATTGAGTGGCGCCGCTTTGAGGCGGTGTGCGAGGCGCTGTTTGCGCAGGCGGGGTTTGAGACGCATGCCCAATCGCACGGGGCCGATGGTGGCGTGGACATTTGGCTGCACAGCCGCAACAGCCCGGGCCCGGCGGCGGTGGTGCAATGCAAGCACTGGCAGAGCAAACCCGTGGGGGTGCGCGAGCTGCGCGAGTTTTATGGGGTGATGGCATCGCACAAGCTCAAGCGCGGCACGTTT
>NZ_CAXIAK010000099.1:0-11793 GCF_964021665.1 uncultured Acidovorax sp. | reverse complement strand
AATTGGTCTAAATAATGAGCTAAGTTTTAACCAGAGAACCTCTGATTAACAGAAAAACAGGCTCGTCAAAATCCCATATGAATCAATGACTTATTGGTGTTTTTGATAAACGTGTAATATTTCGTGTAATTGGGTCAAAAGTTGTGTTTCGCAACTTTTCCAAGGTTTAGTGCACTTTTGCTACGTTTGTGAGCCATCTTACTTCCCAAACGTTACACGTTACGAATAGCAAGCGAACTAAAACCTGTGGAAGTTCAAAGCTACATGGGAGGGGCGTCCAGATTCTGGACGGTTCAGCATTGAGTTGATCAACTTATTGGAGTTGAATAAGCAGGTCAATTTCCAGCGCAGGAGTAGATTTTGCAATTGGCGCTTTAAACAAGCAGGGGAAAAGTTAGACGCTTTGCTTAGTGCGCGAATCAAAAAAATTTTTTTGAGACCATGCACTGACATCGAACTGTGACAGCCCTAATTATTCGAGCTCAATTTTTAAAGTCGAACTGTTGTAGACCAGTAGCCTATAAAATTAAAAACGTGGAATTTACAGTGCGATTGAATTTGCTTTAGCTATGAAAACTTTAAATTGGTGACATAAATTTTCAATGTATTTACTTCAATCATGGGGGGGCACCCTACATTTGATAGTCGAGTTGTTAGCGACCGCTGCATTTGCGTTGTCTGGACTGATGAAAGCTGCGGGTAAAAAGCTCGATGCGGTGGGCATTTGTGTTGTGGCTTTTCTGGCAGCTTTTGGAGGTGGCACCTTGCGCGACTTGCTGCTTGATCAACGCCCGTTTTTTTGGGTGCAACATACCGAAATGCTTTGGGGCGTATTGGCCTTGTGCGTATTTGCTATGGTCTTCATGCGACAGCGGCATTTTGAAGTAACTGAAAGAACAATACTCTGGCCCGACGCGCTGGGCTTGGGACTATTTACTGCGACGGGAGTTCACCTCGCCTTGCAGTCACTCATGCCGCCAGTAGTCGCCGTCTTAATGGGCCTGATCACGGGTGTTTTTGGTGGTGTGCTGCGTGACATGGTTTGCAATGAAATTCCCACGGCTTTCAAAGACCACCGCCCCTACGCGGTGTGTTCTTTTGCTGGTGGCTGGACTTACGTGGTCCTTTGGTCATTAGATGCTCCAGACTGGATGGCCTTACTGGGGTGCTTATTTGTTACTGTGTGCCTTCGCGCACTGGCACTGTGGCGCAACTGGCAACTGCCGGCTTGGCGGGCTTGAATGTTAAAAAACTATAACCAATGATGAGGTTGTTTAATTTTTTAGAAAATCACCAACTAAGTTAAGAAAAAAAGCAGTAGAGAGCCGCAAGACCCCTACTGCTTATTATTTTGAACTCTAAATGTTGCCAGCAGCAACTGCATGCAAGTTCATTGAATATCCTGATTTCTTTGCTGCAGCTTTGACGATGGTGTCTGACACCAGCTCAGCTGTCACGGCTGATAACGTCCAACCCAAGTGCCCATGCCCGGTGTTGTAAAAAACATTGGGAGTTCTACCTTGACCCACCCGAGGCATCATGTTGGGCATCATAGGGCGCAAGCCTGCCCAAGGCACTACAGAGCGTGTGTTAACGCGGGGAAAACATTGTTCCACCCATTCAATCAATGGGCGGATGCGGTCTGCGCGAATGTCACGGTTCACGCCATTGAATTCGGCAGTGCCTGCAACGCGGAAACGGTTGAGGCCTAAGCGGCTGGTGACCAACTTGGTTTCGTCATCCAGTAAGCTCACGGTGGGGGCACCCAATTGACTTTCTTCATCGTTCAAGTTGACGGTGATGGAGTAGCCTTTGACGGGGTAGATGTTCACGCGATCGCCTAGCTGAGCTGCAAAGTCACGGCTGCCCACTCCTGCACACACCACCACGCTATCAAAGGTATGCAGGCTTGGGGTGGCGTCTTGTTGTGTCACGGTGATGACAGCTTGTTGGCCATCGCTTTGAATCGACGTCACATCTTGACCATACAGCGTGTGCACGCCGAGTCGTGATGCCGCATTTGCTAGTCCATTGGTGAATTTGTGAATGTCTCCCGTGGAATCGCTCTCAGTGAAGTAGCCACCGTAGTAGGTGCCTGCCAATGTCGGCTCGATGGCTTTCATTTCAGCTGGGGTCACGGCATAGCGAGGTAGGCCCCCCTTGGCCAGCATGACTGACACTTTGCCTGCATGGTCGAACCCTTTTTTGTCACGGTAAATGTGCAGGATGCCTTCCTTCTTCAGGTCGAAATCAATGCCTTCTTCCTGCGCCCAAGTAAACAAGTGTTTGCGGGCTGCGACTGCTAAGCGAGCTGTCTCAACCGTGTTGCGCTCGTAATGGGGCATCGCAGCAATGAACTCTGCAAACCAGGAGAGTTTGTGCCACGTAGGTGCTGGGTTGACCAGCAGCGGCGCATCACTTTTGAGCATCCACTTTAGCCCTTTGAGGATGGTGGACCAATGCGTCCAAACTTCTGCATTAGATGCAGAGAGTTGCCCTCCGTTTGCGAATGATGTTTCCATCGCAGCATAGCGATGGCGTTCAAACAAGGTAACGGAAAAGCCGCGTTTTGCCAAGGCATAAGCTGTTGTGACGCCCGTGATGCCGCCGCCAATAACTGCGATTGTTTTCATAGTGAATGAGCTTTCAAAAACGTCAAAGTGTTGAGCACCAACAAGCCCTGTGCATGGCTGGTGCACCCCCTCTGTTTAGAACCTGAGAGATTCGTGGTCCATCGTGTTCAATGCAACCACTTGCTCCTGCGGTGTGCCGGGTGACTAAGACCAGCAACTCTTCAGAGATATCAACGATTCAAACCGGTCCTTTTGCCTGAGAGTTTCCGGGGTGGTTGCTCCTTCGGCGTCGCGATTTAACGCGATCTCTCCCGATCTGAATTTCATAAAAAAACTACGCCAGAAAGCGCTCAGTCAACGCGACCCAGAACGCAGCACCCACAGGTATGTTGCGGTCTTCAAAATCGTAATTGGGGTTGTGCACCATGCAGGCCCCGTGACCTCCGTTAGTTGCATCGCCATTCCCGATGAATAGATAGCTGCCTGGCACTTTGTCGAGCATGTAGGCGAAGTCTTCACTGGCGGTGAGCGGTTCAGTTTGGAGCACCACGTTATCTGCGCCTACCAACGCCACCGCCACTTCGCGGGCTATTCCCGTCTCAATAGGGGTATTGACCAGCACCGGGTAACCGGGCAAAAACTCGACTTTTGCGGTCACGCCAAAACTTTTCGCCTGTAACTCAACGAGCTCCACAATGCGATTGCGCAACAACTCTCGCACATCCCGATCCAGCGCCCGTACGCTAAGCTTTAACGTGGCGTTTTGGGGGATGACGTTGTTGACCACACCCGACTGAAAAGAGCCGACCGTGATCACGGCCATGTGCAGTGGGGGTACGTTGCGTGAAACGATGGTTTGTAGCGCCATGACAATTGCCGAACCCGCAACGACCGGGTCAGCACTCTGGTGCGGCATGGCACCATGGCCGCCTTTACCTTCAATGTGCACCAGAATGTTTTCGCTGGACGCCATGGTTGCGCCTTCGCGCAATAACAACTGACCTGGCCGAAAGCCCGGCAGGTTGTGCATGGCAAAGATTGCGTCGCAGGGGAAGCGGTCAAACAGGCCGTCTTCAATCATCTTGCGCGCCCCCCCAAGCTTTCTTCAGCGGGCTGAAAGATCAAATTCAGCGTGCCATCAAACGTGGTGGACTTTGCAATATGTTCGGCCGCAGCCAGCAGCATTGCGGTGTGTCCGTCGTGGCCGCAGGCATGCATCAAACCCGCATGGCAACTGGCATGGGGCAGCCTCAGTCCTGATCGGTGTGCGTTTGCAGCCAGGCAAGTGGCGGCATGCCGACGCGGTGGGTGAAAGCGCGGGTAAGCGCTACAGCGCTGGCGTAACCCACCATGGGCGCAATGGACTTGAGCGGCTTGCCTCGTTTGAGCAAACCCTTGACTACTGTGATGCGCCAGGCCGTGAGGTAGTCGAGCGCGGTCAGGCCCGACACCTCTCGAAAGTGATTGGCAAAGCGTGCGCGCGACATGCCTGCGGTTTCGGCCAACGATTCCAGCGTCCATGCATGGCCGGGCCGGTCGTGCATGGACGTGACCGCTTTGGACAAACGTGGGTCGCCCAGCGCCGCCAGGATGCCGGTGGTGACCGATGAAATGTCAAGCAGGTGGCGCAGCAACAAGATGAGCAGGTATTCCATCAACAGGTCCAGCGCAGCTTGCCGACCACACTTTTCGTCAAAGGCTTCCTGGAACAACAGGTCCAACGCGGGTGAAAGACTGGACGACTGGTTCAGCGGAATCACCAGCACCTCGGGCATGGCAGAGATCAGCGCGCCTCGGGCCTCGTCGCCCAGATCGACAGACGCACACACCAGGTCAACACCGTCGGCGCTATCGGGCACCAGCCGGTGGGCAGAACTCTGCGGGAAAAACAACAAACTGGGCTCTTCAACCCTGCTGGCGCGCCCATGCCGGTCGATCACGCTCATGGTGCCCCTGCGCATCAAATGCACATGGCCCACATGAGCTTCGGCCTCAAAGGCGGAGATCTGGCACAGGTTGCCCGAATAGAACACGCGTGCGCTGGGCACCGAGCGGGCAAACAAAGGTGAAAGTCGGTCCATGGCGGCGCTTGATACTTTGGGTATGCTTTCTTGTACTTTCAGTGATTATACGTATCGCACAATTCACTGGTGCATGTCGCACAGCCATTCAAAACGAGAGTTTCACCATGACACGTATCGCACCTGTATCACTTGCCCAAGCCGACGCCACCACCCAAGCCACCCTCAACGGCGTCAAGGCCAAGCTCGGCATGGTACCCAACCTGTTTGCCACCTTCGCCCAGGCTCCAGCCGCCCTGAACGGCTACCTGGCTTTCTCCGACGCACTGAGCAAAGGCCGCTTGAGCGCCGCCCAGCGCGAGTTGATCGCATTGGCCGTGGGCCAAACCAACGCTTGCCAGTACTGCTTGTCTGCACACACCCTGATCGGTAAAGGTGCTGGTTTGTCGGAAGCAGCCATCCGCGCAGCCCGAAGCGGCACCGCCGAAGGCGAACAAGACAAGGCCTTGGTTGAGCTGGCCATCAAAATCGTCCGTCAGCGTGGCGTGTTGGCCGACAGCGATCTGGCCGATGCCGCAGCAGCGGGTGTGGACCATGGCCTGGTCATCGAAGTCACCGCCAACGTGGCCCTCAACGTGTTGACCAACTACACCAACCACATTGCCGACACCGACGTCGACTTCCCAGCCGTGCCAGTCGCCCTGTAAAGCCCAGCCTCGCTGACAAGCGGGGAACGCCAACGGCCACCTCCTGGTGGTCGTTGGCGCAGGTGGCCGTGTTGCTCCTGTTGGCACACAGATGGCCTTCACTCCTGCGGCCAAGCTCGCCCTCATTGACGGCAACAACTTCTACGTCTCCTGCGAACGCGTCTTCCAGCCCTGGCTGCAAGGCCCTGGGCATCAAGTTGTGCGCGCCTTATTCCAGCTGCGCGAGTCATCCATCTCCTCGCTCATCCCCACCATGCCCCAAGGCAAACCAGCGGGCGTGCCCTGCGTGCAACTTGACGAACAAATGCGCTGCAAAGTTTTTGGGCAACCCGAACGGCCCGCGATGTGTGGGCAACTGCAAGCGTCGGTGGAGATGTGTGGGGATGTGGCCGATGGCGGGGTGCACGCCCGGGCTTGGCTGATGCGGCTGGAGGAATTGACGCGGCCGGGGTGAGTGCGGCCTCATCGTTGGCAGCCCTTTACGCCCAGTCACCAACAAGTCATCCCCCCGCCCCGCTTGCCGCTAAGCTGAATCCCTTTTGCTGACCTGCGGAGCACAGCCATGGCGTTTGAGATTCCTTCCTTAAAAGATAGCGTTCACCCCGATGAATGGCAGCTGCGGCTGGGCTTGGCCGCGTGTTACCGGCTGGTGGCGCTGTATGGCTGGAGCGATCTGGTGTTCACCCACATCAGTGGCGTTACCCCATAACGGTAGACAATTTCTATAGTATGAGTTGGAGTGAGTAGCACTTTGTACAGATCGATTTATGCAGCTTGCTTTTGGTCATCGACCGTGTAATAAAACGTGCAATGACTGAGAAAAATTGGTCTAAATAATGAGCTAAGTTTTAACCAGAGAACCTCTGATTAACAGAAAGCCAGGCTCGTCAAAAATCCATATAAATCAATAATTTATAGGCAAAAACGATAAACGTGTAATAAACCGTGTAATAAGCCAAAAGTTACATAATGTAACTTTTCTGAGGTTTAAAGCACTTTTGATGTGTCCTATAGCATTTTACTCGGCAAATGATGAGCCAATCAAAAGGCAATCAAACTAGGAGCCAAGGGAAATCAAGGTTTGGTGCAGTAGTGAGACGAAAGTAGGGTGCATTGATCGAGTTCAATTTCGGGAGTCGAACTCAACGAAATGAGAAGCATACGAAGTGAAAACCGTGGAATTGACTGTGCGATTGCTCGCACTTCATATGCTGCTCATTAATTTCTTGTCTGATCAACTTACTTTGCTTGCCGTAAATCTGCCGAACCGATGTATTCTTTGAACTGCTTGCACCAAATTAGCACACTCGTTACGTCTTCTGGGTTTTGCGTTGGCAGGAGATAGAAAGCGGCACCATTAGGCTTTTTAAGCCGGCTAACTTCAATTTGTTGAACGCTAAATTCATCGTTGTCCTTGATGGCAGATTTGCTACTGATGTAGACATGGTAGTCAGGGCCTGGGCTGGATCTAAAGTTCTCGCTTGATTGCAAAAATAATTGATTTCCTACCTTTATGACAGACCACTCGCCAGAGGAGTTGTGGATTAAATCCTGCCCCTTTGCTGTTTTGTCAATCTGTCCTCGTTTGATGAGTTCGCCTTCGATTTTTTGGTGATCGTCAAATCGCACTCTTAGGTCTTGAGCATGACCACGAATTGCATCTAGCAGCTGTGCATTTGCATTTGGCACTGTGCAAAGAAGTATGAAACTTAAAAGTAGATGAAATTTCATAGCAATGATTACTCCGCTAGCTCCAACGAGTGAAGGACTGACTTGAGATCTGGCCCGGAATAATGCGGGCGAGGTGTCAAAGCCTCAAACGGCAAACCTTGTCGATTGACCCAGTGCGTTGTAAAGCCAAACCAAGTAGCACCTAGTGCATCCCATGCATTGCTTGATACGAACAGAATTTCATCTTTGTTTACGGGAATCGTCTGTTGCACAAGTCCATAGCTTTCGGGCGATGTCTTGAAAAGGCGTATTGAATCTACTGATATGACTTGATCTAAGACATCTTCCATGCCCGCGCTCTTGACAGCTGATGCCAGCATGTCCACGCTGCCATTAGAGAGGATGGCAGTCGTAACACCACTAGCTTTGATTTTCTGAAGGACTGCCAAATTTTCAGTAAACGGGGTCAGGTGAGCGTATTGCTGCATCAGTTTTTCTACCTGATCCGATTCACGATTTAGTTTCAGTCTGTCTAGGGTGTACTCCAATGACAGGCGTGTCAGCTCCCAAAATGGACGGAAGTATTGACTGCCAGATGCGTTGTGCGGATCAGACTGCGTAATCAACCTTGTGTACTCAATTTGCTTGTCGCGCCACTTCACCGCAATGTCAGCCCCATGGCTTGGGTAGAGCTCTTCAGCTAATACTTGGATGGAGTAAACATCAAACAATGTGCCGTAAGCATCAAAAACAACTGCTTTTATAGTCATGAAAATTTCCTAGTTGGGAATCAAACTACTGTCTTTGCATCTTGACCAAACAAAATGGATTTGGCGTTCTGGTCCACAGTAGGCGCGGTATTGATCGACTTTGCGATGTCATAGGCCTTTTGTGTTGCCGGACGACTTCCAATCCGTTCAAACCATGAAGATAGGTAGGGGAACTGGCTCATGTCTTGTCGTTGGCGTTCGTGTGGGACAACCCATGGATAGGAGGCCATGTCGGCAATAGAGTACTCACCGCAAATGTATTCGCGACCATCTGATAGATGCTTATTCAGCACGCCATACAAGCGTGATGTTTCTTTGACATAACGATCAATGGCATACGGCAGTTGCTCTGGTGCGTACTGGACAAAGTGATGGTTCTGACCAGCCATTGGGCCTAGACCACCCATTTGCCAGAAAAGCCATTGCAGGCATTCATTTCTTCCACGTAAGTCCTGAGGGATAAATTGTTTCGTCTTGTCTGCCAAGTACAAAAGAATGGCACCCGATTCAAAAATGGCAATGGGTTCGCTTCCACCAACAGGTGTGTGATCTACGATGGCCGGTATGCGATTGTTGGGCGCAATTTTCAAAAAATCAGGAACGAATTGTTCGCCTTTGCTGATATTGATTGGTTTGATGTTGTAGTCAAGACCTGACTCTTCCAAGAACATCGTGACCTTGTGGCCGTTAGGTGTGGTCCAGTAATAAAAATCAACCATGCCTCACACTCCAGAGGCTTTCAGGCGCTCGTTAGATGGGAACAGCTTTTTGCGTGCGTCTTCATCCATTTCGGTTTTGAAAGCAAACTTGGTCTTCAAGGCTTCTGCTCGTTGCGCCGCAGGACGTGCGTTGATTTCATCAAGCAAGCGTTTAACGTGCGGCAGTTTTTCCCAAGCATCAGCACCCAATACAAAGGGGACGACGCGAGCCCAGCCCCATACCGACATGTCCACTATTGAGTAATCATTGCCCATCATGTACGGCTGATGTGCCAAGTGGTCGTTGATGAGGTTCCAATGACGCCATGCTTCAAAGTCATAGCGGTTCACTGCGTATTCTTTGGGCTCTGGAGCGAAGTGCTTGAAGTGGACAGCCTGACCACAGTAAGGGCCAATACCTGTGGCTACAAACATCAGCCATGAATACATCTCAGCTTTGTTCTTTGGCGTCCCTACAGGCACAAACTTGCCAATCTTTTCGCCCAAATAAAGCAACATCGCATTGCTATCAAAAACTCGAATGTCGTCGTCAAGCATGGCTGGCGTCTTCGCGTTCGGGTTGATGACCTTAAAGCTATCTGAGTGCTGTTCGCCTTTACGTGTGTCGACAGGAATGAGCTCATAGGGCTCTCCTGTCTCTTCAAGGTACAGGGCAATCTTTAAAGGGTTGGGCGAAGGATGGAAATAAAACTTGATCAAGATGAACTCCTTTTTGCTTATGAATGAAAAACTTAAATGAATGCCAGCCAAATCCCGAGTGGCAGAAAAGCCAGACTCAGTAAATGTCCAACGATGACTGTGGAAGCCACCTTGTTAGGCTCCACCTGAAATTTGTCTGCAAGCATGAAATTGAAGACTGCCGATGGCAAGCATGCAAAAAGGATCAATGCCCCACGCTCTAGTCCTTCCAATGGAATGAACCAAAGGGCCAAAAGTACAGCAGCAAGCCTGATGATCAAAATAAGCACGCCTGAGCGAACACCTACCCATGCGTCCGCCACTTGACTGCTGGCAAGTCTTGCTCCGAGTGACATCAACATCATCGGGACCAGTACACTGCCAATCATGGTGCAGGATGTTTGAACCCACTCCGGAAGTGTTATCTGCAATTGAGAACTAGCAACACCCAATACGGTTGACCAAACAAGTGGGTTGGCATAAACCATCCGCCAGTCAACTTTGCCGCTCATCACGCCAGCACCAAGCGTGAAATGCAGGATATTAGAAATCACCAACAAAACGACCGCGGGAGCCATGCCCTCGGGTCCATAGGCAAGTGCAATCAAGGGAATGCCAATTGGACCAACATTAGTGAACATGGCACACGGCAAAAATGCTTGCACTGATGCGCCTGAGAATTTTGCGAATGGCCAAGCGATCAGGCCAGTCAGAAGAATCAACACGATCGATGCCCCAGTGAAAGACATGGCAGAAATGGGATCGAATGATTTAGCGGACAACGAGATAAAAATCAAAATAGGCAGTGCGATGTCCACCACCAGTTTGTTGGCTCCCCCTAGGTCCGGTTTGACGCGTCGGCTGTAGAGAAAACCAACCAGCACAAGGGTAAAAATTGGCAGCGTGATGGATGCGATTTTTGAAAACATGTGCCCTCACTTGTTACGTGAAAAACTAGAACAGATTGCAGTATCCTGCACTTGGTGCAACAATTCGTACATATAAATTTGCAATTCGTACAAATGGACGCTCCGCGCTTAGATCGACTCACCGCCTTGCTTGAGGGACTTAGTCCGAAAGTAACCTTGGCAACTAAGCCAGACGGGTTTTCGCTGCACATCATCAAGACGGGGACATCTGATCATCCAACCGACAGTTTCTCGGGTATTCAGCAGGACGCCTTGTCATTGTTGGTTTGCCCTGCGGCGAGCTATTTTGAGAATCTTCTGCAAGCAGATCAGCAGTGCTGCATGAGCTTTGATGTTGTCTTTGATGGGCCAATGGGGCCTAGCTTCTTAGCGGAGCAATCTAAGCCAATCTCAATCGTCATGAAGGATGCTGATCCATCGTTGGTGCAAGTCATGATGCTGATTGCAAACGAAATGCAGGCCAGTCGTTGTGGACAACCCTTCTTCATGAATCGGGCAGGCGATATTTTGTTGGTTAGCTTGATGCGACACCTGACTTCTCGACCACAACAATCCACAGGGTTGTTTCAGGCTTTGTCAGATCCGCGGATTGCTAAAAGTTTGGTAGCGATGCATTCCAAGCCAGCCCATCCTTGGACCTTGGAAAGTTTGGCTAACTTGGCTGGAATGTCGCGAACATCATTTGCCAATTACTTCAAGGAAGTGATGCAGGTATCACCAGGAAAGTATTTAGAAAACTTGAGGTTAGCTATTGCGCGGCAATTGGTTGACACCGGTATCGGGTTGAAGCAAATTGCAACGCGAACTGGTTATTCCAGCCCATCAACATTATCTAGGGCGCTGGGTCGCGTTGCTTAGATGACAAATTGGCGTTACCCCCAAACAGCATAAGCCACAAGGGCTTTGTTGCACAAACCAGCCCCATTGCACTGGTAACCTCGGCGCATGAATGAACCCCAAGGGCCTAAGACCCGCTACAAGACCACCAACTGGGCTGCGTACAACGCCGCACTCAAGGTCAGAGGGGCGCTGACGATCTGGCTGGACAAAGACATGCAGTGGTACGCACCTGCCAGTGGCAAACGGGGTCGCCAGCAGACGTTCACGGATGCGGCCATCCAGTTTTGCCTGAGCATCAAGTGCCTGTTTGGCTTGGCACTGCGCCAGAGCCTGGGACTGATTCAGAGCCTGCTGCGTCTGGCGGGGCTGAATTGGCGGGTTCCCGATTTCAGCACCATCAGTCGCCGTCAGAGGACGCTGCAGGTGCAGCTTCCTTACCAGCGCAGCGCCACAGCGCTGGATTTGCTGGTGGACAGTACGGGCATCAAGTTCCTGGGTGAAGGGGAATGGAAACGCAAGAAGCACGGAGCCGAATATCGGCGGCAATGGCGCAAGGTGCACCTGGGCATTGATGCCCACACGCTGGAGATTCGGGCCATTGAAGTCACAGACAACAGCGTGGGCGATGCTCCCATGCTGCCCGAACTGTTGGCCCAGATACCGCTCGATGAGCCGGTGGCAAGTGTCGGTGGGGATGGAGCCTACGACACAAAGGGGTGCCACGCGGCGATAGCGCAAAGAGGTGCGCAGGCGGTGATTCCCCCGCGCAAGAATGCAAGGCCTTGGAGACAAACGCTGGAGGGAGCGGGCGGGCGCAACGAAGCCCTGCGAGCTTGCCAAAGGCTGGGGCGCCGTATCTGGAAGAAGTGGAGCGGTTATCACCGA
>NZ_CAXIAK010000098.1:0-11832 GCF_964021665.1 uncultured Acidovorax sp. | reverse complement strand
CGGGCGTTGACCACTTCGCCCGCGCCACAGCGGTGCGCAGCCCTTGTGGCTGCGGGCTCTCCAGGTTTTGGTCTTTTGAGGCTGCAGCGCTCATCTGATAAGCGCGAGTAGCTATCTTTTTGATAGTGTGGGCGGTGGGGCTCACCCCGCGCCACCGTCATGGCACCCACCGGATTTCGGCAGACTGGCCCATCAGAAAGTCCTGGTTCAGCTCGGTCACGCGGCGCAGGTAGTCCCACAGGGCTTTGATGCGGGCCAGTTCGCGCCGCTCGGCCGGGGCCACCAGCCAGAAGTCGCGCGTCACATCCACCACATCGGGCAGCACCGGCACCAGGCCGGGCTCGCGGCAGCCCACACACCGTGATGGCTGCATTTGCAGGGCATAACAATTGCTAATGAATGTTACCCCAGCAGGGGCACCCGGTGGTGCGGAGCGCGTAGCTCACCTATACCTCCGGGCACTTTGCCATTCATTTTCATTTGGAGCCCGTTGCATGAAGAATTCCGTTGCGCGTCGCCGTTTTCCGTTGGCCCTGGCCTTGCT
The DNA here is from genome assembly GCF_964021665.1 of uncultured Acidovorax sp. Lineage (NCBI taxonomy): Bacteria > Pseudomonadati > Pseudomonadota > Betaproteobacteria > Burkholderiales > Comamonadaceae > Acidovorax > uncultured Acidovorax sp. The sequence continues at coordinate 11,288 of NZ_CAXIAK010000098.1, read as the reverse complement.
TCCCACACTCGTGGCTGGCGCCCTGTTGTCGGGTTGCAGCAAAGTGCCAGACACGATCAAGATCGGAGTGGCGCAGCCTTTGAGCGGCCCCTTGGGGGCGCTGGGGCAGGACCTGCTCAACGGCGTGAACCTGGCGGTGAAAGAACTGAACCGCGATGGCTTCATGGTCGATGGCAAGCGCGTGCAGCTGGAAGTGGTGTCGGTGGACGACAAGGCCGACGCAGCCACCGGCAAGCAAGTGGCCCAGCAACTGGTGGACGCCGGGGTGGTGGCGGTCATTGGCCACCTCAATTCGGGCGTGAGCATTGAGGCAGCGCCCATCTATGCGGCCAAGGACATCGCCCAGATTGCGATTTCGACCAACCCCAAGTTCACCCAGCTGGGCTTGAACTCCACCTTCCGCATGGTGGCCAACGACACGCTGCAGGCCCGCGCCATTGGCTCGTTTGCCGCCACGCAGCTCAGCGCATCCCGCTATGCCGCGCTGGACGATGGCACGCCCTACGGCAAAGGCCTGACCGATGGTGCCGCCGCCCAGCTCAAGGCCGAAAACAAGGAAGTGGTGGTGCGCAAGTCGTTTGACGACAAGACGGTGGAGTTTGACGCGCTGGCCGGTGAGCTCAAGGCCGCGCGGGTCGAAGTCATCGTCTCCACGCTCAACGACTTCCAGGCGCTGGCCTTGCTCAAAGCCCTGCAAAAGGTGGGCCACACGCAAGTCAAGCTGCTGGGTGGGGACACGGTGAAGACCACCGACATGGCCAAGGGAGCGGGCTTGATTGAGGGGTTGTACGCCACGTCGCCCGTGCTGGAGGCCAAGGAGTTCACCACCGGCAAGCCCTTCCTGGAGAAGTACATCGACGCCTACCAGAAGCCCCCGGCCTATGGCGGCCACTACAGCTACGACAGCACCTATGTGCTGACAGCCGCCATGCAAAAGGCCAAGTCGGCCGAGCCCAAGGACATCATCAAGGCCATGCGCACCATCAACGGCTATGCCCCGGTGATTGGCACCATGAGCTGGGACGAGAAGGGCGAGCAGCGCTACGGCGCCGTCGGCGTGTATGAACTGCGCGGCGGGGCCTGGGAACTGCGCATGCGCTCAGACCCCTGGTAAGCCCGCAGGCGTGAGGGCTGGGGGCGCAGCACCGTGCTGCGCCAGGGCAGGGGTTTTACACTCAGGGCATGAGTCTGCTGATCCTGGGTATTGAATCTTCTTGCGATGAAACGGGCGTGGCGCTGGTGCGTTCTGCCGACACTGGCGTGCCCGTGCTGCTGTCGCACGCATTGCACAGCCAAATTGAAATGCACCAGGCCTATGGCGGCGTGGTGCCCGAGCTGGCCAGCCGCGACCACATCCGCCGCGTGCTGCCGCTGGCCACCCAGGTGCTGACCGATGCCGGCCAAACCCTGGCCGAGGTGGACGTGGTCGCCTACACCCAAGGCCCAGGCTTGGCCGGGGCCCTGCTGGTGGGGGCAGGTGTGGCCTGCGCCCTGGGCGCGGCGCTGGGCAAGCCCGTGCTGGGCGTGCACCACTTGGAGGGGCATTTGCTTTCGCCCTTCTTGAGTGCTGACCCGCCTGAGTTCCCCTTCGTCGCACTGCTGGTGTCGGGCGGCCACACCCAGCTCATGCGGGTGGATGGGGTGGGGCGCTACGAAATTTTGGGCGAAACCATTGACGATGCGGCGGGCGAAGCGTTTGACAAATCTGCCAAGCTCATGGGCCTGGGCTACCCCGGTGGGCCCGCTTTGTCGCGCATGGCGCAGCAGGGTGATGCGGCAGCCTTCAAGCTGCCACGGCCTTTGCTGCACAGCGGCGATCTGGATTTTTCATTCGCGGGGCTCAAGACTGCTGTGCTCACCCAGGCCAAGAAGCTGGGCGACGAGCTAGAAGCCCGCAAGGCCGACCTGGCCGCAAGCACCGAGGCCGCGATTGTGGAAGTGCTGGTGAAGAAAACGCTGGCAGCCCTCAAGCAAACCGGTCTGCAGCGCGTGGTGGTGGCGGGCGGCGTGGGTGCCAACCGGCTGCTGCGCGAACAACTCAACACCGCCTGCAGCAAAGCCCGTGTGCGCGTGCACTACCCCGAACTGCATCTGTGCACCGACAACGGCGCCATGATTGCCATGGCCGCCGCCATGCGCCTGCAGGCGGGGCAGCAACAGGCCAACACCGCCTACGCTTTTGACGTGAAGCCGCGCTGGCCGCTGGATGCCATCACGGCAGCTGTAGCCTGATCTGGCTTGGAGTCCTATTTGCTATTAAAAATATAGCTGCTGGCGCTTGTTTAATAAGCGCTAGAGCCCTAAAAGACTAGTATTGCAACGGCGCTGTGAGCGGCCAGAGGCCCTTCCGCCGGTGGAGGAGGCGTGCATCTCGCAGTGCCCTGTGGAGCGGGTGAAATCAGCACGCACGGCCCCAGCTACAAGCCTGGCGGCGCGGGCCGCTTGATTTCTTTACCTCTGGTTGACACAAGCGCCTTCAGAGCGACAAGGGAAACCGTGACAATGGACTTTGCTGAGAATGATTTGCAAATAGATCCATGAAATCTTCCCCTTTCCAGTCCCCTGTCGCTGCTGGGCGTTGGCCGCGCGGTGTGCCATCTGCCAGTGCTGCGCTGGCTTTGGCCGTGCTGCTGACCGGTTGCAGCACCTTGCAGCCGCCCGATGCGCAGTTGCCGCCCGTGGCAGTGCCTGCAGGCTGGTCAGCGGCTGGGGCAGGGGGCGCCGCCACACCGCTAGTGCAGTGGTGGGAGCGGCTGGGCGACCCCGAACTGACGGTGCTGATCAGCGAGACCCTGGCCGCCAACACTTCGGTGCGCAGTGCCCAGGCGGCACTGCAGCAATCGCGCGCGCTGGTGGACGTGCAGACGGCTGGCACCTTGCCCCGGCTGGGTGCTTCGGGCTCTGCGCAGCGCAGCCGGGCGTCGGGCAGCACCGGCAACAGCTTCAGTGCAGGGTTTGACGCCAGCTGGGAGCCCGATGTGTTTGGCCGCCTGCGGGCCGGTGTGAATGCCTCTGAAGCTGATGCCCGTGCCGCACGGGCCAGCCTGGCCGATGTGCAGGTGTCATTGGCGGCAGAAGTGGCGGTGAATTACATCGAGCTGCGCGGGCTGCAGCAGCGCCTGCAAATTGCGCGCAGCAATCTCGCCAGCCAGCAAGAAACCTTGCAGATTGCACAGTGGCGCCTGCAGGCCGGGTTGACCACCTCGCTGGTGGCCGAACAGGCCCGGGCCGCAGCAGAGCAGACCGCCGCCCAGATACCGGCGTTGCAAAGCAGCCTGGCCCAGTCGCGCCACAGCTTGGCAGTTTTGACGGGGCAGCCACCAGCGGCGCTGAACGCGCGGCTGGATGCCACGGCCATGGTGCCCGTGCCGCCTGACGACCTGGCTTTGGATATTCCGGCCCAGACGTTGCGTCAGCGCCCCGATGTGCGTGCGGCGGAGCACCGCGTGGCAGCCGCCGCAGCGCGCGTGGCGCAGGCCGATGCCGCGCGCTACCCGGATTTTTCGCTCAGCGGCACCCTGGGGCTGAGGGCCTTGACCGTGGGGGCGCTCACGGCGGGCAATGCGGTGACCAGCTCAATCGCTGCGGGTGTAACGGCGGCGTTGTTCGATGGTGGCGCGGCCCGTGCCCAGGTGCGTTCGCAAGAGGCTGCGCTGGAACAGTTGCGGGTGGCGTACGAGGCCACGGTGCTTGCAGCGCTGAAGGACGTGGAAGATGCCCTGGTGGCCTTGCAAGGCAACCGTGAACGGTTGCAGCGCCTGCAGGCCGCAGCCGATGCCGCCGCCAATGCCGCATTGATGGCGCAGCAGCGCTACGCCAGTGGCCTGATTGATTTCGCCACCGTGTTGGAAACCCAGCGCACGCAGCTGTCTGCACAAGACAGTGTGGCGACCACGGTGGCCAGCGTTGCGGCGGACCATGTGCGGCTCTACAAAGCTTTGGGCGGCGGCTGGCAATAGCCAGGCGCTCTTGGCGCCCCTACCGGTGCAGCCTGGTGCGGGCCACGGGCTCTTTATCTTGTTGTTTTGATTCTTGATCCATGAACCATCCTGACACTTCTGTGAAATCTCCAAAGGCTGCGTCGGCACAGGCTGCAGACCTGGCCGGGTTGCTGGGGGCGGCGCCTCGGCGCCGCTGGTGGCAGCGCACCACGCTGTGGATTGGCGTGGCTGCCTTGCTGGTGGCTGCGGGGGGCGTGTATGCCTGGCAGAGCAGCAAGGCGGCCAACGCCGCCCCCAGCTATGTGACGGAAGAAGTGCGCCGCGGCAGCCTCACACTCAGCGTGGCGGCCAACGGCACCTTGCAGCCCACCCGGTCGGTGACGATTGGCAGCGAGCTTTCGGGCACCGTGCGCAACGTGCTGGTCGATGTGAACGACAAGGTCAAGAAGGGCCAGGTGCTGGTGGAACTGGACACCGCCAAGCTCGAAGCGCAGGTGCTGCGCTCGCGTGCATCGCTGGCTGCCGCCCAGGCAAGGCTGGCGCAGGCCGTGGCCACCACCAAAGAGGCCACGGCGGGACTGGCGCGTTTGCAGGAAGTGGCGCGCCTGTCCGGCGGCAAGGTGCCGTCTGCCACCGAACTGGATGCCGGCCAGGCCACGCTGGACCGCGCCAAGGCCGACGAGGCCAGTGCCCGTGCATCGGTCGATGACGCCCGTGCGGCGCTCTCTACCGACGAAACCAATCTCTCGAAGGCATCGATCCGTTCGCCCATCAACGGTGTAGTGCTCACCCGCAGTGTCGAGCCCGGCAACGCCGTGGCCGCATCGCTGCAAGCGGTGACGCTGTTCACGGTGGTGGAAGACCTGACGCGCCTGCGGCTGGATGTGAGCGTGGACGAGGCCGATGTGGGCTCGCTCACCGTGGGGCAAAAGGCCAGCTTCACCGTCAGCGCCTACCCCTCGCGCCGCTACCCGGCCGAGGTCACGCGCGTGTCGTTTGGCTCCACCAAAACTGACAACGTCGTCACCTACATCACCTGGCTGGACGTGGACAACAGCGACCTGAGCCTGCGCCCCGGCATGACGGCAGCGGCCACCATCACCTCCACCGAGCGCAACGACGTGCTGCTGGTGCCCAACACCGCCTTGCGCTTCACCCCCGCCCAGGCGGGCGCCGAGGCGGCTGGCAAGCCTGCCAGCGCCAACCGCGGCATCGTCTCGCAGCTCATGCCCGGCCCGCCACGCAGCTCCAGCCGCAAAACGGCTGGCGGCGGGGGGGCTGGCGCCGGGCAGACGCGCCAGATCTGGCTGCTGCAGGACGGTGTGCCCCAGCCCGTGAGCGTGAAGGTGGGTATCAGCGATGGCCGCATGACCGAGGTGAGTGCCGAGGGCCTGGAGCCTGGCGCGCAGGTGATCACCGACCAGCGCATGGGCAAGGCGGCACCATGACCGCTGCGCAGGCTGAACCAGGGCGCCCGCCAGCCGAGGCGCCCATCATCGAGTTGCGTGGCGTGACCAAGGTGTATGGCGAAGGGGCGCTGGCCTTCCAGGCCCTCAGGGGGGTGGACCTGCGGATTGCGCAGGGCGACTTCGTGGCCATCATGGGCCCCAGCGGGTCGGGCAAATCCACCGCCATGAACACGCTGGGTTGCCTGGACCGGCCCACCACCGGCGAATACCTGTTCAAGGGCGTGCGTGTCGAAGCCCTCTCGCGCGACGAGCGCGCGCTGCTGCGCCGCCGCTATTTCGGCTTTGTGTTTCAGGGCTTCAATCTGCTGGCACGCACCTCGGCGCAAGAGAATGTGGAGTTGCCGCTGCTGTACCGGGGCGAATCTGCGGCCACGCGCAAGGCGGCTGCCGCACGGGCGCTGGAGGCGGTGGGGCTCAAAGGCTGGGAGCATCACACCCCGGCCGAACTCTCGGGCGGGCAACAGCAGCGCGTAGCGATTGCCCGGGCCATCGTGACCGAGCCCGTGGTGCTTCTGGCCGATGAGCCTACCGGCAACCTCGACACCCAACGCAGCCACGAAATCATGGAACTGCTGTGGCGGCTCAATGCCGAGCAGGGCATTACCGTGCTGATGGTGACGCACGAGCCCGATATGGCCGAATACGCGCGCCGGATGGTGCGGTTTGTCGATGGCGTGGTGGATTCGGACACCCTCAACCCTCACCCGGTCGGGCTGCGTGGCAAGCACGCCTCGGTGGTGGCTGCTGACGCCAGCCAGGGAGTCGCGTGATGCTGTTCAACACCATCTTGCTCGCGTTGCGCTCCATCCGGCGCAACCTGATGCGCTCGTTCCTCACCATCCTGGGCATCGTGATCGGGGTGAGCGCGGTGATCACCATGGTGACGCTGGGCAACGGCGCCACCTTGGCTGTGCAGACGCAAATCTCCAGCCTGGGCACCAACCTGCTGCAAGTGCGGCCAGGCCAGCGCATGGGGCCGGGTGGTGGTACCGGCGCGCCGTCATTCAAGGACACCGATGCCGACGCGATTGCGCAGCAGATCGGCGGCATCTTGGCAGTGGCGCCGGAGGCGCGTGCAGGCGCCACGGTGGTGGCCGGCGGGCGCAACTGGACAACCAGCGTGATCGGCAGCACCAATGCCTGGTTGCAGACAGGCAACTGGACGGTTCAGGCCGGAGGCCGCACTTTCACCGACCCCGAACTGCGTGCCGGGGCCGCCGTGTGCCTGATCGGCGAGACCATTCGCAGCGAGCTGTATGGCGGCCGCGACCCGGTGGGCGAACAGCTTCGCGTGAAAGCCTTCTCGTGCGAAGTGGTGGGCGTGCTCGGCTCCAAGGGCCAGGGGGCGTTTGGCAATGACCAGGATGACATGGTGCTCATCCCCCTCAAAACACTGCAGCGACGCGTGACGGGCAACACCCGCGTGAACACGCTGCTGGTGTCCATGCAGGACGGCAGCGACCCCACCCGCGTCAAAAGCGCGCTGACGCAGCTGCTGCGTGAGCTGCGCAAGCTCTCGGACACGGACGAAGACAACTTCAATGTACTCGACACCAAGCAACTGGCCGATACTTTTGCGGGCACCACCAAGGTGATGACCACGCTGCTGGGCGCCGTGGCCGCCGTGAGCCTGCTGGTGGGCGGCATCGGCATCATGAACATCATGCTGGTGAGCGTGACCGAGCGCACCCGCGAGATCGGTCTGCGCCTGGCCATTGGCGCGCTGGAGCGCGAGGTACTGCTGCAGTTTCTGATTGAGGCGGTGGTGCTGGCTGCGCTGGGCGGCCTGGTGGGCATTGTGCTGGCCACCGTGGCATCGCTGGGCCTGGCGCAGGTGATGGGTGTGCCTTACCTGTTCAATCCTGCGGTCAACCTGCTGTCGTTCGTGTTTTCTGCAGGCATCGGCGTGGTGTTTGGCTACTTCCCGGCGCGCCGTGCAGCGCACATGGACCCCATCGACGCCTTGCGCCACGAATAGCCGGGGGGCTGTGATAGCCCTCGGCTGCTGCGGGACAGAACGCAAAAAGGCCGCTTTCGATCGTGAAGAAAGCGGCCTTTTTGACGGCGTGCGCCGTGGTTCAGTGGATGGTCAGCGAGGTGGCTTTGCTGGCGGGCTCAACGCGGGCCAGGGTCAGTGTGAGAACACCGTTTTCAAGCTTGGCAGTGCTGGCGGCGGTGTCAATGTCTTGCGCCAGTTCCCAGGCGCGCTGAACGCTGCGGGGCGCGCCTTCCACGCTTTGCACTTTGACTACATTGCCTTCGATGGTGATGTTCAGTTGCTCGCGTGACAGACCGGGCACATCCAGTTGCAGCGTGGTGTGCTTGTCATCCTGGGTAACGGTGTAGCCCGCTGGCTGACTGGTACCACCAGCGGTTGCCCCCAGCGTGCCCATCAAAAAACGTTGCAAAGCCAGGTCGGCAGAGCGGGGTGTGTGGGTGTAAGCGGCGCGGCGGATGACGGGGGTGAAGAACATGGAGACTCCTATACACTGCGCGGCTCTCGACGTGGTCGCCGCATGCACAGGAGGTGTGTGCGCCGCCGCAGGATTTCAAGGGAAAAATGAGCATGAATAAATTGCAGACTGCGGGCTTGAAATGGCGCCGTGCAGCACTATTTCGGGCTGTTTGTGCCGTCGCCGGCGCAGCAGTGATGGGCTTGGCGCCCGTGGCGTCGGGCTGGGCCCAGACCGCAGCGCCTGCCGCTGCCGCCCCTGCGGGCAAACCCATCAAGGTGGCGCTGATCGAAAGCCTTTCAGGCACCTTTGCCAACACAGGCGAGGCGGTGTTTCGCAACGTGTACTGGGCCATGGAACGTGTGAATGCGCGCGGTGGTGTGGCCTTGCCCGCTGCAGCTGGTGGCAAGCGCCCGCTGGTGCTGGAACGCTACGACAGCAAGGGCCAGAACGAAGAAGCCTTGTCGGCCCTGCGCGCAGCAATTGATGACGGCGCGCAAGTCATCTTGCAGGGCAATTCGTCGGCCACGGCTGCGGTGCTGATCGAAGCCATCAACAAGCACAACGAGCGTGAACCCGGCAAACGCGTGCTGTTCCTGAACTACTCGGCGGTGGACCCGATCCTCACCAACGAAAAGTGCAGCTTCTGGCACTTCCGCTTTGATGCCCACGCCGACATGCGCATGGCCGCGTTGATGGAGGTGATGCGTGAGGACAAAGCCCTCAAGAGCGTGTACCTGATTGGCCAGGACTACAGCTTTGGCCAGGCTGTGCTGCGCGAAGCCAAGAAGCAGTTGGCCGCGCAGCGCCCCGATGTGGCCGTGGTGGGCGACGAGCTGCACCCGGTGGGCCGCGTCAAAGACTTTGCGCCTTACGCCGTCAAGATCAAGAGCAGCGGCGCGCAGGCGGTGGTGACTGGCAACTGGGGCAACGACCTGACCCTGCTGGTGAAAGCCGCCCGCGAGGTGGGCTACGAAGGCAGCTTCTACACCTTCTATGGCAACGCCTTGGGCGCGCCCGCCGCCATGGGTGATGCGGGCATTGGCAAGGTGGTGGCCGTGGCCGACTGGCTGCCCAATGTGCCGGGTGCGCAGAGCGAGGCGTTCTACCAGTCCTTCCGCGAACGCTTTCCCAAGCCGCAGGACGACTATGTGCACATGCGCATGCAGCTCATGATCGAGGCCCTGGCCCAGTCGATGGAGCGGGCCGGCTCCACCGATGTGGTGGCCGTGGCGCGGCAAATGGAAAAGGCCAGCGTGCAACTGGCGGGGCAGGGCGGCACCATGCGTGCTGCCGACCACCAGTTTCAGCAAGCCCTGGCCGTGGGTGTGATGGACAAGAAGGGCGCGCCCGGTGTCAAGTTTGACGTGGAGGGCTCGGGCTACGGCTTTCGCGTGGTGCGGCAGATTCCTGCGGCCAAGGCGCAGCAGCCGCACAGCTGCAACATGCAGCGGCCTTGATAGCGGTGGATCCCGGCAGCCGCCGGGCTCCGCCTTCGTGGCGTGTCAGCGGCTGGAGGCCAAAGTCGCGTTGCGTGCGGCGGCCACTTCGCGCCCCAGCTCAATCACCGCCATGGCGTAGTAGCTGGACCAGTTGTAGCGCGTGATGGCGTAGAAGTTTTCGGTGCCCGCCACGTAGGTGGGCGCATCGCCACCGTTTTCCAGTTCCACCAGGGCCAGCGGGCCAGCGTGTTGGGCGCCCGCCGCATCCAGCAAAGCGCCCTTGGCCTGCATGCTGGTGGCGCTGAAGGTGGGCAGGATGTCGGGGGCCAGCAATTCGTCCATCTTCACCGTGGCGGGGTCGAATTGCACGCTGTAATGCGTGGGCATGCCGGTGGTCCAGCCGTGGCCCTTGAAGTAGTTGGCCACAGAGCCGATGGCGTCCGTGGGGCTCCTGAACAAATCGATGCGGCTGTCGCCATCAAAGTCCACGGCAAACCGGGCCCAGCTGGAAGGCATGAACTGCCCCAGCCCCATTGCGCCCGCGTAGCTGCCGCGCACCTCGAACGGATCGATGTTGGTGCGGTTGGAGAGGCTCAGCCACTGCTCCAGCTCGCGGCGGAAGAATTCGGTGCGCTCTTTGGCGCGCGGGTGGGCCGTGGGGAAGTCGAACGCCAGGGTGGCCAGCGCGTCCATCACGCGGAAGTTGCCCATTTGCTGGCCGTAGATGGTCTCTACCCCGATGATGCCGACGATGATCTCGGCGGGCACACCGTATTCCTGCTCGGCGCGAGCCAGGGCCTCGCGGTGTTCCTGCCAAAACCGCACGCCTGCGCGGATACGGATGGGATCGATGAAGCGGCTGCGGTACACACGCCAGTTCTTGGCCGTGCCTTTGGCGGGCGGCAGCATGAGCTTGGGCACCGAACCCAAGAAGCGTGCCTGGCCCACCGCTTGGCGCACCCATTCCCGGTCCAGCCCCCGGCGCTCTGCCAGGTCGTCGGCAAACTGCATGGCATCGTCGCGCTGGGCATAGGGGGTGCTGCCCTGCACGGCGTTGCTGCGGCTCGCGCTTTGTGAGGGTTTTTGGGGCTTGGCGCTTGCAGGTATTGCGCAAGCAGCTATCAAAGCAGTAGCAAGAAGAACAGTTTTGAACATGCAGTCAGGTCACTGGCCTGGGGTGGATTGGGGCCAAGAAAGGGTGTTGAATTCGCGCCGCAGCGTGCCCAGTTGCTGGGCCGGTTGCGGGGCATAGCGTACCTGCTCCAGCCGCAGCAGCCAGTCGCGGATGCGCTGCACCTGGGCTTGTGTGCTCGGTGCCGCCGCGCCACTGGCCGTGCCCCAATGGGCCTGTACGCGCTGCGCGATGGCGCGTGGGGGCAGGTGATCGGGCAGTGGCAACCCGGCCGCTTCCAGCCGCTTGCGCGTGCGCCCCAGCAGGCGCAGCCACGGGTCATGCTGGCGGCGTTCCCACCAGGTCCACGTGGCGCCACCCAGGGCAGCCATGCCCAGCAGCGATCCGAGGATCGTGGTCAGGTCTTGCCAGCTGGGCGATTCAAACCCCAGTTTCTTCAACAAGTCCATCTGGCTGTTCTGGCTGTAGTTGAGCACCCACTGGTTCCAGCGGTTGTTCACGGCCTCCCATACCGCACGCATTTGCTGAAGTGCGTTCGCGCTGATGACGTTGCCCACGGCCGACGCAATCGCCCCCTGGGGAATGGGCAGGCGCTCAAAAGCACCAACGCGGCCAGGTGCTACGGCGCCCGTGGGGTCCACCCGCACCCAGCCACGCTCGGCGATCCATACCTCCGCCCAGGCATGGGCATCGCTTTGGCGCACGGTCCAGTAGCCATCCAGCGAGTTTTGTCCGCCGCCCTGGTAGCCGGTGACGATGCGCGCAGGCACGTCCATGGCGCGCATCAGCACCACAAAGGCGGAGGCAATGTGTTCGCAAAATCCTTCTTTACGGTCAAACCAGAACTCATC